>NZ_JBEIAC010000015.1:0-119176 GCF_040240335.1 Brenneria sp. L4-2C
TGTAAGTGCAGCGATGCATTGAGCTAACCAGTACTAATGACCCGAGAGGCTTAACCTTACAACACCGAAGGTGTTTTGGTGAGAGAGACGAAGAATTTTAGCTTGTTCATGGATTGGTTCTGATGGTTGTGTGATAAGCAACGGTTGGGATGAAACAGAATTTGCCTGGCGGCGATAGCGCGGTGGTCCCACCTGACCCCATGCCGAACTCAGCAGTGAAACGCCGTAGCGCCGATGGTAGTGTGGGGTCTCCCCATGTGAGAGTAGGGAACTGCCAGGCATCAAATAAAGTAAAAAGCCTCATGCGAAAGCATGGGGCTTTTTGCGTTGGGGGTAACTAAAAAATAAGGCATCGGCTAGGGCGTAAGGCTGAGCCATCGCCGGATAAAGTCTGCGACCTGCTGCGGCTGATTAATATCAAGCTGCGTCAATGACGTAGCAAGAGGGCTATCCGTGGCAACGGCGATAGCGTACTCGTCCAGTAAATCACTCAACGGGCGCCCCAACGCCTGACGAAACAGGACGATCTTGCTAATCTTCTCCTGCTTAAACCCTTCCACCAGAATGAGGTCGAGTGCGGCGCTCTCCATCCTTTGCGCCAATTCATGCAAATCAGGTTGTTGTTGAGCCGGCGTTTCCGTCATCAGAGCCCAACGTTGGTTACTGACTACCATCGTTTGCTCTGCGCCGGCTTTGCGCAATTCATAGCTATCCTTGCCTGGCGTATCGATATCCATGTTATGGTGCGTATGCTTGATTAAACCAATCCGGATACCATCACGCCTGAGGATAGGAATGAGTGCTTTTAGCAGTGTTGTTTTACCGGTACCGCTATAAGCGGCAATTGCAAGCAATTGAGGCTGATCAGGTTTCATGATGCTGCCTTTGGAGGGATGTCAGATCCTCGGGGAAATTCAGGTTACGAAAAGCATCCGGCTGGTCGGCAAATGACACGGCCGTCGCGCCGATCTGCTCCATATAGATCATTAGCTTTCTATCACCGCGTTCAAGATAACTTTCCAGCGTCTTCAGAAGACACCGATTTATCAACAGTAAAGTGGGATGCCCGCGTTTACCATCGGTGGCATAAGCGGCGTTTTTTCCGTTTCGTCCTTGCCATAGCCGCTTTACCAAGTCTAGCGGCAGCTCAGGAACATCACAGGGAACGAAAACGATCCATTCCGAGGTGACGGCATACATACCGGTGAGTATGCCGGCCAAAGGCCCGGAAAAGCCATTTTTCAGGTCGCTAATGACCCTATATCCGCTTTGCTGGTAAACAGGAATATTTCGATTGGCATTAATAATGATTTCATCAACCTGTTTACGTAGTCGACTCATTACGTGCTGATATAACGGCAGCCCGTTTAACGCCAGCAGACCCTTATCACAGCCCCCCATGCGGGTTGCCTGTCCGCCGGTCAGAATCACGCCAGTGATCATTTTTCGCCTCGGTTATCTACGCCATAGGTTATTTTCTGAAAACATTTGCTGAAGACCAAGTTCTTTTCACATATTAATAAGACTGTTATTTTTGTCATTGTATTCACATCTGAGGATAAAAAAATGAAATGTCATCGCGTTAATGAGCTGGTTGAACTGTTACACCCAGCCTGGCAAAAAGAGCCGGATTTAAATCTTGTACAATTTTTACAAAAACTTGCACTGGAGGCAGGGTTTGAGGGGCAGTTTAGTGAGCTGACTGATGATATCCTAATTTACCATCTGAAAATGCGTGGCTCAGATAAAGAACAGACCATTCCGGGGCTCAAAAAAGATTATGAGGAAGATTTTAAAACCGCGATCCTGCGCGCCCGTGGGGTAATTAAGGACTGATGCTGATAAGAGTGTAGACTCCGGTTTGCATAGCCTAATTTTTGATGTCGAGATTTACATACGTTTATCCGACATCGCAGTTACGGGTAGTGGTTGTTATGAACAGTTCGGTTTTTAATTTTCAGACGTTGTTCCCTGAATTGATAATGGATGCATTGCTGGACGCTGGGATACGTGTGGATTCTGGTTTAACAGCCCTAAACAGTTATGAAAACCGGGTATATCAGTTTACTGATGAGGACCGGAAGCGTTTTGTCGTTAAATTCTACCGTCCGGAACGATGGAGTACTGAACAGATTATGGAAGAACACGCGTTCGCGCGTGAGCTGGCAGAAGATGAGGTACCTATCGTCGCACCGCTGGAGCTTAATGGTCACACGCTTCATCTTTATGATGGATTTCATTTTGCCGTTTTCCCCAGCGTCGGCGGGCGGCAATATGAGATGGATAATGAAGACCAATTGGAATGGGTTGGGCGTTTTTTAGGCAGAATTCATCAGGTTGGCCGCCGATCTGCATTTTTGCAAAGGCCGACAATCGGTTTGAATGAATATTTGCATGAGCCCTATAAGTTATTGGCGCGCTCTCCGTTAATACCAAAGGCGCATCGCCATGCTTTTTTGCAGGCAACCGGTAAGCTGATAGAGATTGTCGAGGATTACTGGAGTACGGATTGGCAGGCTATCCGTCTGCATGGCGACTGTCACCCGGGGAATATTTTATGGCGTGACGGCCCTCTGTTTGTTGATTTGGACGATGCCCGCAATGGTCCGGCCGTACAGGATTTGTGGATGTTGCTGCATGGCGAGCGTCGTGAGCAGCGAATTCAGTTAGATATTCTGTTGGAGGCTTACAGCGAGTTTGCCGAATTTCAGGATAAAGAATTGGCATTAATCGAGCCTTTACGAGCAATGCGTCAGGTTCATTATTTAGCCTGGATTATACGACGTTGGGAGGATCCTGCTTTTCCCAAAAATTTCCCCTGGATAAAGGATGCGGATTTCTGGTTTAAACAGATATCAATATTTACCGAACAGGTTAAGCTGCTGCAAGAGCCGCCTTTGCAGCTATTGCCAATGTACTGAAATTGAACGAAGAGAGAGTATTTTATGAAAAAACTATGGTTTGCATTGATTGGCGTAGTTCTGGCATTTGGCGCGTCAGCAGCCGATTTTTCTAACGGCAAACAATATGTTGAATTAGATAAGTCGGCTACTCAGGAGCCGCAGGTTCTGGAGTTTTTCTCATTTTATTGCCCGCATTGTTACCAGTTTTCAGAGGTGTACCATATTCCGCAAACGGTAGAAAAATCGTTGCCCGCCGGCACGAAAATGACCCGTTATCACGTTGATTTCCTTGGCCCCTTGGGTAAAGATCTTACTCAAGCGTGGGCAGTGGCGATTGCGCTCGGCGTTGAAGATAAAATTACCCCGTTGATGTTCGATGCCGTTCAGAAAACACAAACCTTACAAAAGCCGGACGATATTCGCCAGGTGTTTATTAATGCCGGCGTCAGTGCGGAAGAATACGACGGCGCATTAAATAGCTTTGTTGTGAAGTCACTGGTGGTTCAACAGGAAAAAGCCGCGGCAGATTTACAATTACGCGGTGTACCCGCCATGTTCGTTAACGGGAAATATATGATCAAGAATGATGGACTTGATACCAGCTCAATGGATGCCTACGTAAAACAGTATGCTGACGTTGTGAACTTTCTGCTAGATAAAAAATAAGCCATCCGCAATATAAACCACGTCGGCTATATCGGCGTGGTTGCATTCATCCGGCGCGATTCACGTGTTTAGACGATGACGCCGACGCTACATTAATATTTGTCGGGCTAATTTATATCCACAAATACGGATCATCTTTCACCGATCGTCAAAAATAATTAATTTATTCTAACTGCATGAAAATAATAGATATAAAAATACCAACTCTCTCTACGATCATCATGGATAATTAATCCGTTATTTCTATTCACAAAGTTATCCACAGATTGATCTTGCGTATATCCTCGCAAAAAACGACGAATATCACGCGTTAAGGATCGTCTCTTTCCCTCAGCTATGGCATGCTTAGCAGCATGGCAGACGACAAAGATCACAACAGGTTATGGCTCAGATTGCAGAAAACCCTTTAATTCTGGTGGACGGTTCATCCTATTTATACCGTGCATATCACGCATTCCCACCGTTAACAAACAGCGCCGGAGAACCGACAGGCGCGATGTATGGCGTATTGAATATGTTGCGCAGTTTGCTGACGCAATATCATCCCAGCCATGTGGCGGTTGTCTTTGATGCCAAGGGCAAGACGTTTCGCGATGAGTTATTTGAAAACTATAAAGCGCATCGTCCGCCGATGCCGGATGATTTACGCGAGCAGATTGAACCTTTGCACCGCATGGTTAAAGCGATGGGATTGCCGCTATTGGCTATTTCCGGCGTTGAAGCCGATGATGTTATCGGCACGCTTGCCCTACAGGCAGAGAAAGCGGGTATCCCGGTATTAATCAGCACCGGCGATAAAGATATGGCCCAGTTAGTCACGCCGAACGTTACGCTGATTAACACCATGAACAATACCGTCCTGGGGCCGCAGGAGGTTTGCGACAAGTATGGGATCCCGCCTGAGTTAATGATCGATTTTCTGGCATTGATGGGCGACGCTTCCGACAACATTCCCGGCGTTCCCGGCGTTGGCGAAAAAACAGCCCAGGCTTTGCTGCAAGGACTGGGCGGGTTGGATACGCTGTATGCCAATCTGGATAAGATTGCCGGGCTGTCATTCCGCGGGGCCAAGACCATGGCGCCGAAATTGGAGCAGCATAAGGACATTGCCTATCTTTCCTACCAGTTGGCCACCATTAAAACCGATGTCGAACTGGCGTTGAACTGTGAGCAACTTACGGTTAATGAGCCGGATGTGGATGAACTGCATAGCTTATTTTCCCGTTATGAGTTCCGGCGCTGGCTGTCGGATGTCGAATCCGGTACCTGGTTACAGGGTAAAAAGAGCGCTCAACCGTCGCAGAAAGTTATGGCGGAGTTGAAAGCTGATTCCGACAAAAAAGAAGAAAGCGCTACCGTCGCGCTCTCCCCGGAAGGCTATACCACTATCCTGGATGAAAAGACGCTGCTGGAATGGGTCGAGCGCATAAAGAAAGCGGATGTTTTCGCTTTTGATACCGAAACGGACGGTCTGGATACCCTTACGGCCAACCTAATCGGCATGTCGTTTGCCGTGACGCCGGGAGAAGCCGCCTATCTGCCGCTGGCGCATGATTATCTGGATGCGCCGGATCAACTGGATCGCAATCGGGTTCTGGCGCTGTTTAAGCCGCTGCTGGAAGATGAAAAGCTGTTGAAGGTCGGCCAGAATCTCAAATTCGATAAAGGCGTGATGAAACGCTATGACATCGAATTACGCGGAATCGCCTTTGATACCATGCTGGAATCTTACGTTCTGGACAGCGTTGCCGGCCGTCACGATATGGACAGCCTGGCCGATCGCTATCTTGGCCATAAAACCATCAAGTTCGAAGATATCGCGGGTAAAGGTAAAAATCAGCTTACCTTCAACCAGATTGCTCTGGAGGAAGCCGGTCCTTATGCCGCGGAAGACGCGGATGTCACCTTGCATCTGCATCAGAAAATGTGGGCCAAATTACAACAGCACGAAGAATTACGTAAGGTCTTTCAGGCGATCGACATGCCGTTGGTTCCAGTGCTCTCCCGCATGGAAAGAACCGGTGTCCTAATCGACCCCAATATATTGGCTGAGCACTCGAAAGAGATCACCATTCGCCTGGGGGAGCTGGAAACACAGGCCTATGAATTGGCTGGCGAAGAGTTTAATTTGTCGTCAACCAAACAGTTGCAGGGCATTCTGTATGAGAAACACAAGCTGCCTGTGCTGAAAAAAACGCCCAAAGGAGCGCCTTCCACCAATGAGGAAGTGTTGGCTGAGCTGGCGCTGGACTATCCGCTGCCGAAGCTGATCCTTGAATATCGCGGTCTGGCGAAACTGAAATCCACCTATACCGATAAGCTGCCGCTGATGATTAACCCAGCGACCCGGCGTGTTCATACCTCGTATCATCAGGCGGTAACGGCGACCGGGCGCTTATCCTCCAGCGATCCTAACCTGCAAAATATTCCGGTGCGTAATGAAGAGGGGCGTCGTATCCGACAGGCATTTATTGCGCCGGAAGGGTACAGCATTGTTGCGGCTGACTATTCACAGATTGAGTTACGCATCATGGCGCATCTTTCCGGGGATAAGGGGCTGCTGACGGCTTTCTCCGAAGGAAAGGATATTCACCGGGCGACCGCGGCGGAAGTTTTTGGCCTTGATCTTGATAAGGTGACATCCGAGCAGCGTCGCAGCGCTAAAGCCATTAACTTTGGTTTGATTTATGGTATGAGCGCTTTTGGTTTATCCCGCCAGTTGAATATTCCGCGCAGTGAGTCGCAGAAATATATGAATCTGTACTTTGAGCGCTATCCGGGGGTTCAGGACTATATGGAACGAACCCGGCAGCATGCCGCGGAACAAGGCTATGTTTCGACGCTGGACGGTCGACGTCTCTATTTGCCAGAGATTAAATCGCGCAACGCGATGGCGCGTAAAGCCGCTGAACGGGCGGCGATTAATGCGCCTATGCAGGGAACCGCTGCCGATATCATCAAAAAAGCGATGATCGCTATTGATGGCTGGTTACAAAAAGACACGCCGCCAGTGAGGATGATTATGCAGGTTCACGATGAACTGGTTTTTGAGGTTCATGATTCGGTATTGGAAGAATCAAAGAGCAAAATCAGAGAGTTAATGGAAGGATGTATGCAGCTTAATGTTCCGCTGCGGGTTGATATCGGCACCGGGCTGAACTGGGATGAAGCACACTAAGTCGTGAGGGCAGTTATTTATGTAATTAAATAACAGTATTTTGTGACCTGGTTTAACTTTGTCCGTCTGATGGTCATTTTTTATGAAAGTAAACAACAAAAACCCCTTTTTTATCGTGAAAAAATAGGGTAGAGTTAAAGACGTAGGGTACAGAGGTAAGATGTTCTATCTTTCAGACCTTTTACTTCACGTAATCGGATTTGGCTGAATGTTAGCCGCCCCGGTCAGTTTTGACTGGGGCGTTTTTTATTGTGGGCAACCCAGCCAAATTCCTCCGGGTCGTCGCTACGCGAGTTTAAGAAACGCGCCCGCCATTTTTATCGGACGCGTTGCGAGAATATCGAAAGGCTTGCGGTAAAATCAATGAAATGGCGGGGACGGCCTATAACGCGATGCGATCTTATTCGCTTTCCTGTTGATCTTCTTCCGCCTGCGGCAACGTGCTGAACCAGCTATCAAGTTTCTGACGAAGTTTATCGACGCCCAATTTCTTCAGTGAAGAAAACGCCTCTACCTGAATATCGCCCATAAACGGCAATACCGCTTCACGCACCATATTGAGCTGCGCTTTGCGCGCGCCGGAAGCCAGTTTATCTGCTTTAGTCAGCAAAACTAAAACCGGTATTTGTGAATCGACCGCCCATGAAAGCATTTGTTGATCGAGGTCTTTCAGGGGATGACGAATATCCATCAGTACCACCAGCCCTTTGAGGCTATTGCGTTTGTGGAGATATTCTCCTAATGCCCGCTGCCATTTGAGCTTCATCTCTTCCGGCACCTCGGCATAGCCATAGCCGGGCAAGTCGACAAGACGAACGCCTTCCGCGACTTCAAACATGTTGATTAGCTGCGTTCTGCCGGGGGTTTTACTGGTGCGCGCCAGGTTTTTTTGATTGGTCAGCGTATTTAATGCGCTGGACTTACCGGCGTTAGAGCGCCCAGCAAAAGCGACTTCAATACCGCTATCAGTTGCCAGGTGGCGAATATCCGGGGCGCTGATGACAAAATGCGTCATGTGGTAATTATATTGCTGGGTCACAATGATTATCTCTGTCTGGATCTCTGTCTGGTTGGGGATTATACCTGTAACTGACAATAAAGGCGGTTTTATCTGTACGGAAGGACCTCTTTACCTGAAACCTATTGGGTAGAGCCTGGGAGGGGCGCTGAAATAATGAAAAGCATCATTGGTCGATGTGTGCTCTTTTTTATTGCCGGGCTTTCTGCTAGATTCCGCCGCAATTACCTTCATCTGTGTACCTGAGATCAACATTATGAACCGACCCGTTAAAGGCGCCGGCGGTAACGCCGCCAAACCAAAAATGAAAAGAAAAAGCCGTGAGGAATTGAATCAGGAAGCGCGCGATCGCAAACGGCAGAAAAAGCACCGCGGCCATGCGGCGGGAAGTCGCGCTCAGGAAACCGGCGCGGCAGGTAAAAACGCGGCGCAGCGCAAGCTCGCCGATCCTCGTATCGGCAGCAAGAAACCGATTCCGCTCGGCATAACAGAAAAAGCCGTCGCCAAGCCCAAACCGAAATCCGTCGCGCCGGCAGAGAAATCGATCGCGCTGTCGCCAGAGGAAGAGCTGACATTGTTGGAAAACGATGCCCGATTGGATGAACTGCTGGAGCGTCTGGACAATGGTGAAACGCTGAGCGTCAAAGATCAAAGCTGGGTAGATGAAACATTGGATCGTATCGATGTTTTGATGGAGCAGCTCGGTATTGAACTGGGTGATGACGAAGACGACGAAGAGCCAAAAGAAGATATGCTGCAACTTTTGAAGCGCAATAGTTCGAAAGACGATTTTTAATCGATGAAGTTGTTGTTTCTGCTGCTGGCTTTACTGGTTACGTTTTATCTTCTTTGCCTGTCAGGCAAATTATGGCTCCTGTCGAAACGCAAAGCGCGGTTGCGCCGTTCGGTTTTTAACCGTCAACGGATGCCGACGGCGCTTTCCACCAGAAAAAAACGCCGGGAGCGTTTTTTAACGTCACGCAGTGACGGCCGGGAAGGCGAGTCCCTGGGACGGGACGAGTAAAAAAACGCCGGGAGCGTTTTTTAACGTCATGTAGTGACGGCCAGGAAGGCGAGTCCCCGGGACGGGACGAGTAAAAAAACGCCGGGAGCGTTTTCAACGTCGCCTGCAACGCCCCGGCATAAAGAAGACTGGAGGGATTAAACAGCATGTCTGAGCAAATCGTCGACTGGGACCTGGCCCTGATTCAAAAATATAACTATTCCGGACCAAGGTACACGTCTTACCCGACCGCGTTAGAGTTCAATGAAAGCTATGATGAATCCGCTTTTCAGCAGGCTATTGCGCGTTATCCGCAACGACCGCTTTCGTTGTACATCCATATCCCGTTCTGTCACCGGCTGTGTTACTTCTGCGGCTGTAATAAACAGGTAACGCGGCAGCAGCACAAGGCCGATGAGTATTTGAATGTGCTGGAGCGCGAGATCCGCCAGCGCGCACCGCTATTTGCCGGGCGTTCGGTGACGCAGATGCACTGGGGCGGCGGTACCCCCACCTATCTCAATAAATCGCAGATCAGCCGTTTGATGTCGCTGCTGCGCGATCAATTTTCGTTTTCCGATCGGGCTGAGATGTCGCTGGAAGTCGATCCGCGCGAAATTGAACTCGATATTATCGATCACCTGTATGCCGAGGGGTTTAATCGCCTGAGCATGGGCGTGCAGGACTTTAATAAAGAAGTGCAAAAGCTGGTCAACCGCGAACAGGACGAGGATTTTATTTTCGCGCTGATCGAGCGCGCCAAATCGCTTGGATTCGCGTCAACCAATATTGATTTGATTTACGGTCTGCCGAAACAGACGCCGGAGAGTTTTGCTTTCACTTTGCAGCGCGTTGCTGAATTGAGTCCTCACCGGCTCAGCGTATTTAACTATGCGCATTTGCCCAGTTTATTCGCCGCTCAGCGGAAAATAAAAGAAGCGGATCTACCGGGCGCGGAGCAAAAGCTGGAAATATTGCAACAGACCATCCGTTCTCTGACGGAAGCGGGTTATCAGTTTATTGGTATGGATCACTTTGCCCGACCGGACGACGAGCTGGCGCTTGCTCAGCGAGCCGGAAAATTGCATCGTAATTTTCAGGGCTATACGACGCAGGGCGATAGCGACCTGCTGGGTATGGGCGTATCGGCGATTAGTATGATCGGTGATAGTTATGCTCAGAATCAGAAGGTGTTGAAGCACTATTATGATCAGGTCGGCAAAACCGGCAATGCATTGTGGCGAGGGTTACAGTTGACGCGGGATGACTGCATCCGGCGCGACGTCATTAAAACGCTAATTTGTAATTTCCGATTAACCTATGACGTGATTGAAAGCGACTACGCTATTGATTTCAAATCCTATTTCTCAGAAGATTTGCAGCAGTTGGCGCCTTTGGCTGCCGATGGGCTGGTGGAGATACAGGCGTCGGGAATTAAGGTCACGTCGAAAGGCCGTTTACTGATCCGTAATATCTGTATGTGCTTTGACGTCTATCTGCGCGACAAAATACGGATGAAGCAATTTTCTAAAGTGATTTAAAAACAAACAGCCGCATTATGCGGCTGTTTTTACATAATCGTCAGCATTCAGACCACGCGAGCGGCCTGAACATTAACTAAAGAAGTTAATCAGAGCGGCACACAGTATCGCTGCGATAGCCGTCTGCGGCGTATGGCTCGCCGCGGAGCTTATTTCAGCGCCGTGCGTCACTACCGAAATTAATGAATCCAGCATCGTACTCCTCCCGAATCAGCGTCATGATCATACTGCTGACTTGGGGCATGTAAAGTATAAATTAACAACAATTTTGTGCGTCAGCTTGTGTTTTGGTACTAGCTCCGTGTTCGGGGCCGTTTCGTCGATGTTTCGGTTACGAAAAATACCGTTTTGGTTATTCCATACCCAGTTCTTTCAGTTTCCGCGTGAGGGTATTGCGCCCCCAGCCCAGCAAACGAGCGGCCTCCTGCTTATGGCCCTGGGTATGACGCAACGCCGTGGTAAGCAGCGTTCTTTCCATCTCCGGCTGGGCTTCCGCCAGCAGGTTTTGATGACCGGAGCGTAGCGCTCTGTCCGCCCACTGCGCCAGCAGGGTCGCCCAACTATCCGGCAGCATATGTACCGTGGCGTCAGGCGCGGTTGTTTCGAACAGTTCGGGCGGTAAATCCTGAATTAAGACTTCCTGTCCGGCGGCCATCACGGTTAACCAGCGACAGGTATTCTCCAACTGACGCACATTGCCGGGCCACGGCAGTCTGGTGAGCGCGGTTTCCGTTTCCGGATGAAGGTTTTTAGGTTCAACCCCCAGCTCTTTGGCGGTAGCCTGCAAAAAATAGCGCGCCAGACGCGGGATATCCTCACGACGTTCACGCAGCGGCGGCAGATGGACGCGAATGACGTTCAGGCGGTGAAAAAGGTCTTCACGGAATTTGCCTTCCTGTACCCGCAGTTCCAGATTCTGGTGGGTGGCCGCGATAATCCGCACGTCTACCTTCACCGCCGCATAGCCGCCGACCCGATAAAACTGACCGTCGGCCAGTACGCGCAATAAACGAGTCTGAACATCCAACGGCATATCGCCGATTTCATCAAGAAACAGGGTGCCGCCATCCGCTTGCTCGAACCGTCCCTGACGGATTTGATTGGCGCCGGTAAATGCGCCTTTTTCATGACCGAACAATTCGGACTCAATCAAATCTTTTGGGATTGCCGCCATGTTCAGCGCGATAAACGGCGCTTTGGCGCGAGGGCTGTGGCGATGCAACGCGTGAGCGACCAGCTCTTTACCCGTACCCGATTCGCCGTTGATTAATACGCTAATGGAAGAGCGTGAAAGACGGCCGATAATGCGGAATACATCCTGCATGGCGGGCGCTTCGCCGATGATGTCCGTTGTCGGGCCATTCATTGGCTGGTTGCGAACGGGTTGCTGTTGCTCCAGATAGTGACTGATGGCGCGTTCAACCAACGCCACCGCTTCATCAATATCAAAGGGCTTGGGTAAGTAATCAAACGCGCCCTGTTGATAGGCGCTGACCGCGGCATCAAGGTCTGAGTGCGCCGTCATAATGATGACCGGCAGCATCGGATGCCGTTGTTTTATTTGCTGCAATAACGCCAGCCCGTCCATTCCCGGCATACGGATATCGGACAGCAGTACGTCTGGCGTTTGTGTCGACAGCGCGTGCAGAGCCTGATTCCCGTTATCGAAAGTGGCGCAGGTCAAGCCCGCACCAGTGAGCGCGCGTTCGAGCACCCAACGGATGGAGCTATCGTCATCGACAATCCAGACTATCCCTCGTTGCATTGTGAACCTCACTGGCGAATAGGCAGGTAAACCGAAAATTCGGTATGACCCGGCCAACTGTTAAATTCAATCTTACCGGAGTGTTGATCGATAAGGCTGCGGGCAATCGATAATCCCAGACCGGTGCCGCCCTCGCGTCCGCTGACCATCGGATAAAACAGCGTATCCTGTAATTGAGCCGGCACGCCGGGGCCGTCATCTTCAATATCAATACGTGCCGCCAGGCGGTAGCGCACGCCGTGCAAGGTGAGCTGAAATGCGGTTCGGGTTCGCAAGGTAATGGTGCCGCCTTCTTTCCCTAACGCCTGCAACGCGTTACGCGTGATATTCAACAACACCTGCTCTATCTGATCCGGGTCGTGCGTGAGCTCCGGCAGACTGGGGTCATAATCTTTCACCAGCGTGACATTGTCTGGTTTTTCCAGTGAAACCAGTTGGCATACGCGCTCCGCCACCTGATGAATACTTTGCGTCACGTGCAGGCCGGGCTGCTGCGGACCAAGCAGTCGGTCCACCAGATTACGCAGGCGATCCGCCTGTTCGATAATCACTTTGGTGTATTCGGTCAACGCCGGATCGGGCAATGCTTTCGAGAGCAGTTGTGCGGCGCCTCGTAATCCGCCAAGCGGATTTTTAATTTCGTGAGCCAACCCTCTGACCAAATCACGGGCGGCCTGCTGTTGAGCATGTTGGAGTTGCTCCTGGCTTAAACGGCGTTGGTTATCCATCGGCGCCATTTCCAGCAGAATAAAACTATTGGGCATCCGCTGGGCCGTGAGCGACATGATATGTGCTTTACCGTCTACGACAATCGTGACTTCGTTATCCGTAAAACCTTGCCCTGAATCCAGACTCTCGCGCATCAAATCGATATTCAGAGAAAAATATCCCAGTAAATCCGGCAGCGGCGTACCTGATAATTTACGCGAGCTTTGCGCCAGTAATTGTTGTGCCGCCGGGTTGGAATAATGAATAGCCAGATCGTCATCCAATAACAATATGCTGTTTATTAAAGAATTTAGGATCTGCCCAGCATCGGGCAGCGTGCCTGTTGCCATAACGCAGACTCCCGCACCGTATGGGTGCATAGTAGTGTAGATGATGGATATGATGTCGCAACTTCAGAGCCTGTGGAGAAAAAAGCCCATCATGAGATGGGCTGAAAAGTTTCCACGGCAACAAAAAATTTTCAGGAAATTTTTGACGTCGCATCGCGACGGCCCCTATTGGGGTGACGGGCATGAAATAGCGCGTCACAAAAAACCAAACATCGATAAAAATAACGCTTCTTCTGACAGTAGCCTGAACGTCAGCGCGATCAAGCTGCTGTCTTACTGTATGGTTCAGCGCGGTAATGATTAAACGCTGTAGTACAGTTCAAACTCAACCGGATGCGGCGTCATGCGCACGCGGTCATTTTCAGCTTTACGCAGTTCGATATAGGCATCAATCGTGTCGTCGGTGAATACGCCGCCGCGGGTCAGGAACTCACGGTCTGCATCCAGCGCGTTCAGCGCTTCTTCCAGCGAACCGGCTACGGTTGGGATTTCGCTCGCTTCTTCCGGCGGCAGATCGTACAGGTTCTTATCCATGGCGTCGCCAGGATGGATCTTGTTGATGATGCCGTCCAGGCCGGCCATCAGCAGTGCCGAGAACGCCAAGTATGGGTTGGCTGCCGGATCCGGGAAGCGAACTTCGATGCGGCGCGCTTTCGGGCTGGCCACGACCGGAATACGGATGGAAGCGGAACGGTTACGGGCGGAGTAGGCCAGCATTACCGGCGCTTCGTAGCCAGGAACCAGACGTTTGTAGGAGTTGGTGGCCGGGTTAGTCAGCGCGTTGATGGCTTTCGCGTGTTTGATGATACCGCCGATGTAGAACAGCGCGATTTCAGACAGACCGCCGTATTTGTCGCCGGAGAACAGGTTTGCGCCGTCCTTGGACAAAGACATATGGCAGTGCATACCGGAACCGTTGTCGCCGAACATCGGTTTCGGCATGAACGTTGCGGTTTTACCGAAGGCGTGCGCGACGTTATGAACGACGTATTTGTAGATCTGGATTTCGTCGGCTTTTTTGGTCATGGAGTTGAAGCGGGTCGCCACTTCGTTCTGACCGGCTGTCGCTACTTCATGGTGATGCGCTTCAACCACCAGGCCCATTTCTTCCATGGTCAGACACATGGTGGAACGGATGTCCTGCGATGAATCGACCGGAGGAACCGGGAAGTAACCGCCTTTGACCGCCGGACGGTGGCCTTTATTGCCGCCTTCGTATTCTTTGTTGGAGTTCCAGGCGCCTTCAATGTCGTCGATGGTGACATGAGAGCCGGAGATGCTGCTGCCGAAGCGAACGTCGTCAAACAGGAAGAATTCGGGTTCCGGTCCAAACAGTACGGTGTCGGCAATGCCGGAAGAGCGCAGGAAGTCTTCAGCGCGTTTGGAGATGGAACGCGGGTCGCGGTCATAACCCTGCATGGTGCCGGGTTCCAGAATGTCGCAGCGGATGATCAGCGTGCTTTCTTCATAGAAAGGATCAAGGACGGCGGTGCTGACATCCGGCATCAATACCATGTCGGATTCGTTAATACCTTTCCAGCCGCCAATCGAGGAACCATCAAACATTTTACCTTCTTCGAAGAAGTCAGCATCAACTTGATGAGCCGGAATGGTGACGTGCTGTTCTTTGCCTTTGGTATCAGTGAAGCGTAAATCAACGAACTTCACATCATGTTCTTTCAGCAGCGTCAAAACGTGTTCTGCGGACATACTTGATTCTCCCGATTGTCATTTATCGTCGTGGAACGAATATCGTTGTAGATTGATGTTGTTACCGTGAGTAGACTAAAGCTAAAAGTGTGCCAACTTTTTAAATAAGTGCTATGTGTTGCCACTTGGGGCTTTTCCCCCGAAAAACGACTGCACCATTATAGCTTATAGCACCAATATGGTGCTTTATCTGCGCGCTGTCGCACCAATATGGTGCGATAATGCTTGCTTGTAGCGTTTTTGCACCGTGAAAGGGATCACAAAGTAAGCAGTATCAGGTTGTTTATGAATGATGCTTGTGATCTTGTTTAGTCTCTCGATTAATACGTGTACAATAGCGCGCTATTTCTAAATGCCTGAGGCAAAGCTGTGATCGAAAATTTGCGTAACATCGCCATTATTGCGCACGTTGACCATGGGAAAACCACCCTGGTCGATAAGTTGTTGCAACAATCCGGAACTTTCGGAGAACGTACTGAAGCAACCGAACGTGTAATGGACTCCAACGATTTGGAGAAAGAGCGTGGGATAACCATTCTCGCCAAGAATACCGCCATTAACTGGAAAGACTACCGCATTAACATCGTGGATACCCCTGGACACGCCGACTTCGGCGGCGAGGTTGAACGTGTAATGTCGATGGTTGACTCGGTGCTGTTAGTCGTTGATGCAATGGATGGTCCGATGCCGCAGACTCGTTTCGTGACCAAAAAAGCTTTTGCTAATGGTCTGAAGCCGATCGTGGTAATCAACAAGGTTGACCGCCCCGGCGCGCGTCCTGACTGGGTTGTCGATCAGGTGTTCGACCTGTTCGTGAACCTGGATGCGACCGATGAACAGCTGGATTTCCCCATCGTTTACGCTTCCGCGTTAAACGGTATCGCCGGTCTGGATCATAACGATATGGCCGACGACATGACGCCGCTGTTTGAAGCGATTGTGGAACATGTCGAAGCGCCGAAAGTCGACCGTGACGGTCCTTTGCAGATGCAGATTTCCCAGTTGGACTACAACAGCTATGTCGGCGTTATCGGGATTGGCCGTATCAAGCGCGGCGTGG
This sequence comes from Brenneria sp. L4-2C, assembly GCF_040240335.1. NCBI lineage: Bacteria > Pseudomonadati > Pseudomonadota > Gammaproteobacteria > Enterobacterales > Pectobacteriaceae > Brenneria > Brenneria sp. L4-2C. The sequence continues at coordinate 15,903 of NZ_JBEIAC010000015.1, forward strand.
TCAAACCGAATCAGCAGGTTACGATTATCGACAGTGAAGGGAAAACCCGTAACGGTAAAGTCGGTAAAGTACTGGGCCACATGGGTCTGGAACGTATTGAAACCACGCTGGCGGAAGCGGGCGATATCATTGCCATCACCGGTCTGGGCGAGCTGAATATCTCCGACACCATCTGTGATCCCAATACGGTTGAAGCATTGCCGGCGCTGAGCGTCGACGAGCCGACGGTAACCATGTTCTTCTGCGTTAACACCTCGCCGTTCTGTGGTAAAGAAGGGAAGTTTGTGACTTCTCGTCAGATCCTGGAACGTCTGAGAAAAGAGCTGGTTCACAACGTTGCGCTGCGTGTTGAAGAAACGGAAGATGCGGATGCGTTCCGCGTATCCGGCCGCGGCGAGTTGCACCTGTCGGTACTGATTGAAAACATGCGTCGCGAAGGGTTTGAACTTGCGGTCTCTCGTCCGAAAGTTATCAACCGCGTTATCGACGGCCGCAATCAGGAACCGTTTGAAAACGTGACGCTGGATATTGAAGAACAGCATCAGGGCGCCGTTATGCAAGCCATGGGCGAGCGCAAAGGCGATGTGAAAGACATGATCCCGGATGGCAAAGGTCGTATCCGTCTGGATTACCTGATCCCGGCTCGCGGTCTGATCGGCTTCCGTACGGAATTCATGACCATGACCTCCGGTACCGGTCTGCTGTACTCCACTTTCAGTCACTATGACGACGTGCGTCCGGGCGAGATCGGTCAACGTCAGAACGGCGTACTGATTTCCAACGGTCAGGGTAAAGCCGTCGCGTTTGCGCTGTTCGGCCTGCAAGATCGCGGTAAACTGTTCCTGGGTCACGGCGCGGAAGTGTATGAAGGCCAGATCATCGGTATTCACTCCCGTTCCAACGACCTGACGGTAAACTGCCTGACCGGTAAGAAATTGACCAACATGCGCGCATCCGGTACGGATGAAGCGACAACGCTGGTGCCGGCAATCAAAATGACGCTGGAACAAGCGCTGGAGTTTATCGATGACGACGAACTGGTTGAAGTCACGCCGCTGTCCGTCCGTCTGCGTAAACGTCATCTGACGGAAAACGATCGTAAACGCGCTAACCGCGGTAGTAAAGAAAGCTGATTTTCCGGCTATTTTTACCTGCGACAGGGCGCCTTCGGGCGCCCTGAGTTTTATCTGATACGCTTCGCTTTGATCTCCCCGCTGTTCTGTTTTGCCATTTCCCGTTACAGTTAAAATCCTACGGTTACCGCAGAAGGAAAATGCCATGCTTTATATCTTTGATTTGGGCAATGTCGTCATTGATATTGATTTCAACCGAGTGCTGGGCGTATGGAGCAAGTTGAGCAGCGCGCCGCTGGCCACGCTGAAAGAGCGATTCGTGATGGGTGAAACCTTTGAACAGCACGAGCGCGGCGAAATCAGCGATGAAGCGTTTGCCGAACGTTTATGCCATGAGATGAGTATCTCTCTGAGTTTTGAACAGTTTACCGCCGGCTGGCAGGCTATTTTTGTGGAACTGCGTCCTGAAGTCATCAATATCATGCATCAACTGCGTAAAGAAGGACACCGGGTGGTGATCCTTTCCAATACCAATCGTCTGCACTGCGCGCATTGGCCGGTCTTGTTCCCGGAAGTAGAAGAGGCGGCCGATCGCCTTTATCTCTCACAGGATATCGGGGCGAGGAAACCGGAAGCCAGTATCTATCGTTATGTTTTAACGCAAGAAGGGGTGACGCCGGATCAAGCCGTTTTCTTTGATGATAATCCAGCCAACGTCGCCGCCGCCCAGACGCTGGGTATCCGCAGTATTCTGGTTAAAGATCGTCAGGTGGTGCCGGATTTCTTTGCTTCGCCCGTCGTCGCCGTCAGCGAGTAAATGAAAACAGGGGAGAATGGCAAATTACCGCCATGACCTTGCGGAATCATGAAAACAGGAGCGGTAACATTCAATGATCGCGTTAATTCAGCGGGTTTCCAGCGCCAGCGTTAGCGTAGAAGGCGTAATTGTTGGGGAAATCGGGGCCGGACTGTTGGTGTTGCTGGGCGTTGAGCAGGGCGATGACGAGCAAAAAGCGGCGCGTCTATGCGAGCGGGTTCTCGGTTACCGTATCTTCAGCGATGACAATGGCAAAATGAACCTCAATGTTCGTCAGACGGGGGGAAGCGTATTGGTGGTCTCGCAGTTTACGCTGGCGGCCGATACCCACAAGGGAATGCGCCCCAGCTTTTCCCGCGGCGCGCACCCGACAGAGGCCGATCGCCTTTATCAGTATTTTGTCGAACAGTGTCGCGAGCAGGATATGCACACCGAAACAGGGCGTTTTGCGGCGGATATGCAAGTGGCTCTGGTTAATGACGGGCCGGTGACCTTCTGGTTGCAGGTATAAAAAAGCGCTACCGAATCATAATATTATCGTGAGACGTATCGACGGCGGCGGATTCATCCCTTCTCGATATTTAACTGCATGGAAATAAAATCCCGGTCACTTTTTAATGAGGCATGTTTATGTATCACCTGAGAGTACCGCAAACCGCAGAAGAACTTGATGCGTACTATCAATTCCGTTGGGAGATGCTGCGTAAACCGCTGCACCAACCGCTGGGGTCCGAGCGCGATGCTTATGACGCTTTGGCGCACCATCAGACGGTGGTGGATGAACAAGGGCGACTGGTGGCGATTGGCCGGCTGTCCATCAATGCCGATAACGAGGCGTCGATTCGCTTTCTGGCCGTTCACCCCGATGTGCGGGGGAAGGGATTGGGAACCTTGCTGGCGATCACGCTGGAGTCCGTGGCGCGGCAGGAAGGAGCAAAACGCGTCGTATGCAGCGCTCGCGAAGATGCGATGGCGTTTTTCGCCAAGCTGGGTTTTGTCAATCAGGGCGAGATTAGCGCGCCGCAAACCACGCCCATACGGCATTTTCTGATGATCAAACCGGTAGAGACGCTGGATGATATCCTGCATCGGCCTGACTGGTGCGGGCAGTTGCAACAAGCCTGGTACCAACGCATTCCGTTAAGTGAAAAAATGGGGGTGCGGATCAGTCAGTATACCGGGCAGAAATTTATCACCACCATGCCGGAAACCGGCAATCAGAATCCTCACCATACCTTGTTTGCCGGCAGCATGTTTTCTCTCGCAACGCTGACGGGATGGGGATTGATCTGGCTGCTGCTGCGGGAAAGGCATTTGGGCGGCACCATTATTCTGGCCGATGCGCACATTCGCTACAGCACGCCGATCACCGGCCGACCGAGCGCCGTCGCCGATCTGGGTTCGTTGAGCGGCGATCTGGACCGTCTGGCCCGCGGACGTAAAGCCAGGGTTCAATTGAACGTGGAGCTGTTCGGGGATGATAGAAAAGGCTCGTTGTTCGAGGGCGTCTATATTGTATTACCCGCCACGCCGAAAGCGTCGCTGGAGCCGGAGGATTCCGCAATACAATGATGGCCGCGCATCGGTCTTTTTTACGGGATGCCGTGATTAACGACCCGAATCACCGCTACCACGCCATGATTCGGGTATTCGGCCGACCGGCGACCGCCTGCCGATCTTTTACTGCGGCGTTGTTACCGCTCCCGCTTGAATTTGCTGTCTGATGGGGTGTCCATCATGATCCACGCCCTGTAGCGCGCCGTTGAGCGTCGGTTTCAATGCCGTATCGGCCGCCAGTCGCCCGTTCAGATGCAATTGCAGGTTAGCGTCGCCTGAAGGGGCAAGCGCCTGAGCCGGCCATCCCCAGCGCGTCAGAATATCCGCCGGGACGGAACGCCCGTTCATGGTTACTGAAAACGCCCGGTCGGGGTTCTGAGCGATAGTGGCTTTGGCTTCCAGCAGACCGTTTTGAGTAAAGGCGCTGAGGTCGGTAAGCGCGATTTGGCCGTCGTTGGCGGTTAATGCCAATGACGGACGACGGACATCGACTTTGTTGAAGGTCGCATCGCTGGCGTTCAGATTCAGCGAACCGCCCCAGACGCCCCACTGGTGATTACGGGCAAGCCGCAGATCGCTGCCGTATCCGTCCAGTGCGGTAATCTGGAATGGGAAATCAGGGTTGATATCAATCAGCAGATTGCGGTTAGCGGTGAATTTTTTGACCTCCACTTCCGCCAGCCAGGCCGGCAGCGTGCTTTGCCAGCGCGCCAGCCAGTCGCCTGGCAGCGTATATTCCATGCCCGCGACAACGAATTCATTCAGTTGCAAACGGCGATCGCTGCGTTGCCAGTCGCCGCTGGTGCGCAATAACCCCCTCTCCCAACGCGTGGTGAACTGTTTGATTTCAACGCCGTGCGGGGAAAGCGCCAGATTAACGATAGGATCGATCAGATGCATATTGCCGTTAACGATATCGGTGGCGTTGAACGATAGTTCGCCATCGTCGCTTTGCCAGTCGTCCTGTTTGAAGGTGACGTTGCGCAACGTTACGTCGAGATCGATAAACGCCCATCCCGGCCCTTCAATGCGGGCATCAATCAAATCAAAGCGGGAAACGGTAACGGCAGGCAACGCGACGATAGGTTGCCAGAATTCCCGGATGGTTCTTGGCGTTTGCAAACGCACCTTGCTAAGACGCAGGTTGTCGATTTGCCAGCTCCCGTCTTCCGCCCTGCTGGCATTACCGGTTAACTGGCCTTGCGCCACGTCTGCGCCGAAATTGCTCAAGGCGAGTTGATTATTATTAATGTTGCCTTGAACGAATACCTGACTGGCGGGGACATCGTTTAGCCGCAACGAACGGGCGCTAAGTTGGAAATTTCCCTGTTTGCCTAACAGGCGGCCCGCTTCTGGCCGCCAGGGCATAATGCCGCCGTTGACCTGTTGACCGTTTAACTGCCAGTTATCATCCTGGGCCTGAAGCGCCATGGTACGCAGTTGCAACACGTCGGCCTCAATCGGCAGCGTGGCGGCGGATGGCGACAGATTCAGCGTGCCGCCTTCAAGCAGCAGACTGGAAAAATGGCGAGGTTCGGTTATCTGACGAACGCTGAGACCGGCGGAAACCTGTTTGGCGGTGAGTGTCGGCGGCTGATTCTTATGACCGAAAACGACGTCTTGCAGCAGAATACGATCGGGTTCGGACCAATTGTGGTCGATTTTTCCCAGGGATACCTGATAGTCCGTGTTTTGATTCACCCAATTGCCGATCCGGCCTGAAGCCCAGGTGGTTTGCAGTAATACATACAATATGACCAGCGCCAGCAATGCCAGCAGCAGGATGGTCAGCAATAATTTCCCGAGAAATCTCATCGTGTCAGTCCATGCCAATCGTCAGGGATATCTGTTTTTATGCCGCAATTACCTTAAAGGCTCAACAGATAATGCAGTTACAGACAGTAAAAAGCGACCGGTGTTGCATCGTCGGTCGCTTTTATCCCTATACCCGTCATACTTCAAGCCGCAGGTGCGTTGGCTTTCCTCACTCACCCCGGTCACTTACTGGTGTAAGCTCCCGGGGATTCGTTGCGTCGCCGCCTTCCTGCAACTCGAATTATTTAGGGTATACATAACAGAAATTATTGACGCGGATACAAATTATTTTTCGTCGTACGGGAAAACCAGATTCAGCACAATCGCCGTAATACCGCCGGCGGCGATGCCGGAAGAGAGCAGGGTTTTTATCCAGTCCGGCGCGAATTGCAGAATCAGCGGCTGCTGTGATACGCCCAGTCCCACGGCCAGCGAGAGCGCGATAATCATGATGGCGCGGCGGTTCAGCGGTTCGCGGGACACGATACGCACGCCGGAGGCGGCGATGGTGCCGAACATGACGATGGTCGCGCCGCCCAGCACCGGCTCCGGAATGTGCTGTACGAAACCGCTGACGGCGGGGAACAAGCCCAGAATAATCAGCATCAGCGCCACAACAAAGCCGACGTAACGGCTGGCGACGCCGGTAAGCTGAATGACGCCGTTGTTTTGCCCGAAACAGGAGTTGGGAAAGGTGTTGAATACGGCGGATAAACAGGAGTTCAGGCCGTTGGCCAGCACGCCGCCTTTCAACCGTTTCATGTACAGGGGGCCGCTGACCGGTTGTTCCGAGACGTCGGAGGTCGCGGTGATATCGCCGATGGTTTCCAGCGACGTCACCATAAACACCAGCATCAGCGGGATCAGCAGGTTCCAGTCAAAGCCCAGACCGTAATACAGCGGCGTCGGCACCATGATCAAATCGCTTTGCGCCGCCGGAACGCCGTCCGGCAGCATATCCATCAGCCAGGCGCCCAGATAGCCGACGGCCATGGCGATCACCAGCGAGGCCACGCGCAGGTAAGGGTTACGCTGACGGTTGAGCAGAATAATAACCAACAGCACGATGCCGGCCAGCAACAGATTTTTCGGCGCGCCGAAGGTGTTGTTATTCATCGCCGCATAACCGCCGCCGATGGAGGTCAGGCCGACCTGAATCAGCGACAGACCGATAATCATCACCACAATCCCCGATACCAGCGGCGTGATAATCCGGCGGGCAAGGTGCAGGAAGCGGGAGAGAATGATTTCCGTACAGGAGGCGAACATCAAGGTGCCGAACAGCGCCGCCATCATGGTGGGTACATCGGCCCCGCCGTTTTTCAGCGCCAGTCCTCCCATGATCAACGGCGTAACGAAGTTAAAACTGGTTCCCTGAATGGACAGTAGCCCCGACCCCACCGGCCCCCAGGTTTTTATTTGCAGAATCGAGGCCAGACCGGAGGCGAACAGCGACATGCTGATGATATGTTGCGTATCTTGCGCCGGTAGGCCCAGCGCCTGGCAGATCAACAGCGCGGGGGTGATCACCGCGACGAACATCGCCAGCAGATGCTGGCTGGCGGCAAACAGGGTTTGCGCCAGCGGCGGCCGGTCTTCCAGACGGTAGATTAATTCGCTGCCGCGCGCAGTCGTCGGGGCGTCGACCTGAGGAATATCCGTGGTGGTAGTCATAATAATGGGCGTTCCAAAATGACAAAGAGGGCATTTTAATGATCTCTTAGATAAAAGCAAACGTTTGCCTTGCCCGGCGGCATAATGCCGAACGGGCGCCTGATGACGGTGATGTCGGTCGGTGAAAACGGAAGCGGAGAGGAGGATTAATCGCCAATTGACGCTTGTTTCAAACGTTGATACCGCTTGAGATAAATCAAACGCATAAGGCCGAGTAATAGCCAGACGCTGCCCATAATGATGGCGGTCTTATCCAGACTGATTAACAGCAACAGCGTCACCAGTACGCCCAGGCCCGGTCCGATAAGATAAAGCAATGTTGCTTTGGCGTCGCGTTGCGGATTGCGCACATAGTAGTGAAATATCACCGACAGGTTTACCAATGAAAACGTGAGGAAAGCGCCGAAGTTAATAAAGGAGGTCGAGGTGGTGATATCCATCCCCAGGGCGAGAAGCGCAACCAGTGAACAGAGCAAAATCGCATTGGTAGGGGTAGTGAAGCGCCCCAGTTTGCCCAGCCCAATTGATAGCACGCCATCAATGCCGAGGGTATAAATCAGCCGGCTGGCGCTAGCCTGCGCGGCGATACCGGAAGCGAATTGACCGAACACCAATCCGAACATGAACAGGGTGACAAAAATATCGCCGCCGATATTCCGTGCAATTTCGAAGGCCGCAGAGTCGCTGTTCTGAAATAACGCGCCGGGATGCGCCAATTGTACGCACCAGGCAACCAGGATAAATAGGGCGCCCCCCAGCAGCGTAATGAACATGATGGCTTTGGGGATGCTACGTTTGGCATCAATGGTTTCCGCCGCCAGCGTGGTAATGGCGTCAAAGCCCAGGAAGGAGTAACAGGCGACGGCGGCGCCAGCCATCATCATAGGCAGCAGATTGTCTCGATCGCTGAAAAAGGGCTGTAGCGTCCAGAACGGGCGGGAAGCATCGCCCCATATATAATGTATCGCCAGTGCGACAAATGCGGCCAGGACGGCTAGCTGTAGCAGCAGCATCAGACTGTTGACGGCGCTTGCGATCTTTAATCCGACAATATTGATGACCGAGGTAACGGCAATGAAGGCCAGGAGCCAGATATATTGCGGGATGGCTGGGAACGCCGCCGAGAGATAGACTGCGCCGATTAACCAAATAACCATCGGTAGAAACAGATAGTCCAGCAGGATTGCCCAGCCGGCGATAAATCCCATATCGCTGTTGATTGCTTTACTCACATAGACATAGGCCGAACCGCTCACCGGAAAGGCGGAGGCCATTTTGCTGTAACTGTAGGAAGTGAACAGCATGACCGTTAGGGCCAGCACATAGGCGCCGGCCGCATGTCCGTCGGTGAGTTGAGCAAGAACGCCGAATGTCCCCAGAACGATAATCGGCGTCATGTAGGCGAGCCCGAATAGTATCAGGTGGCCGGTGGTAAGGATCTTCTTGAATGCTGGCATAGCGAATACTCCTGTTGAAAGATACCTGGCGTTGCGAAGGGGAGCGGCAATGGTTCGATGGCTTATAACAGCCACCAGCGTTGTCCATCGGGTTGATTTTCCACTTTTTCCGGCAGGATCAGCCGTCGATCCCGAAGGTAGTCATATTGGCGACGAATTTGAGGGGGCAGGGAGAAATCCAGCGTGACTTTCAGGGTTCCTTCTCCGCGGCCCAACTGCCCCATCAAGCGACCGTTAGGGTCTATCACCGCGCTTTCGCCGGCAAACCGGCAGCCGGCGCCTTCGCCGCAGCGGTTCGTCATCGCAAAAAAAAGCTGATTTTCAAATGCCCTGGCATGGGCCGAATAGCGATGTACCGGGCCATATGGATCCATATTGCCGTTAGTGACAACAATCAAATCGCATCCCATTGCCGCCAATGCCCGGGCCGTTTCTGGAAATTCGATGTCGTAGCAAATCAGCATGCCGATTCGTTTGCCCCGCCATAATCCGCACACCAGGCGATCGCCCGCGTCTACCAAGGCGCGTTCACTGAACCACAGATGTGTTTTACGGTAATACCAGGCAAGACCGCTTTCCGGCGTGATGAACAATGTGGTGTTGAATACGCTGTCGCCTTCCTGCTCCAGCATTCCGATAGCGATGGCAATATCATGTTGCCGGCTGGCGTCGATCAGCGCGGCGACTTCAGGCCCGTCACGCATCAGCGCGCGATCTCTGATATGGCCTTCTTCGGCGAAGCCCGTTAGAAAGGTTTCAGGAAAGATGGCCAACTCGGTATGCGCGTCGCAGTGCCGGATGTGGGCCAGGGCCAGCTCAAGATTACGATCAATATCGCCTTCTTTACTTGGCGCCTGAATAATTTCTATCTGCATACATTTCCTTTCATGTGGGGGACGACAATGATTTAATGGATTATGCATGCGCGGAAACAGCTGTCTATAACTCAAGAGGGGTGTACCCGAATGGGTGATAAGTATTTCTTATCATTGGAAAATTTGTCTTGGCATCGTGAATTCGCCAGCTTGATCGATAGCCTGGATACAGCGGAATTCTGGCGCAATGTCGTGCGATATTTACGAACGCGGGTGCTGTTCCATAATTGGGTCGCGTTGTTGTTTTCCCGACATAATCGACCGGTGATTTTTGCGGAAAGTGATGGCGACGGCAGCGACACTCAACTGTTTCTTGATTACCAGAAGGGGCTCTACCTGCTTGATCCTTTCTATATCAACGCCTGGCAAAACCCTCGCTCCGGATTACAACGACTGGCGGAGGTGGCGCCGGTTCATTTCATGGAAACGGAATATTACCGGCGCTACTTTCAGCGCAATATAGTGAAAGACGAAGTGCAATTTAACGTGGTGCTGGATGAGTCCCGTATTCTTTGTCTGTCGTTGGGGGCATCAACGCTTTTCAGCGAACAGGATATTGGCGCCATGGTGCTGGCGGAACCGTGGTTACTGGCAATGATGCGCCAGCGTATGCGGTTTGAATTATCAGGCAACGAAAGCGACGCCGCCCCTTTTTACTGCGAAGCGCCTGCGTTGGCCATGCTGACGGAGCGGGAAAACGAAGTGATGCAGTTGATGTTGAGCGGATGCTCCACCAAAGAAATATCCCGTAGATTGATCATTTCCATCGAAACCGTCCGGGCGCATAAAAAACACCTTTACGCTAAATTGAAGGTAAAAACCCAGTCCGAACTTTTCGCTTTGTTCTGGCAAAGACGACAAGGTTAGGCATTGGTATACCGGGTGCGCTCCGGCAGCCAGCGCTCAATCAACGCTTTGGCATGGTCGGGATAGCGTTGATGCAGATGGCGGGCGACGCGCTGTACCTGCGGGATCAATGCCTGATCGCGCAGCAGATCGGCGACTTTGAATTCGGCGTTGCCCGTCTGGCGCGTGCCTAATAATTCACCCGGGCCGCGAATTTCCAGATCGCGCTGGGCGATAACAAAACCGTCGTTGCTGTCGCGTAATACCTGGAGCCGCTTTTGCGCCGTTTTGCTGAGCGGCGTTTTATAAAGCAGCACGCAGTGGGAGGCGACGGCGCCGCGTCCGACGCGTCCGCGCAGCTGGTGAAGCTGCGCCAGCCCCAGCCGCTCCGGGTTTTCGATAATCATCAGGCTGGCGTTCGGCACGTCGACCCCGACTTCAATCACCGTCGTCGCCACCAAAAGCTGAAGTTCGCCTTGTTTGAATGATTGCATAACGGCTTGTTTTTCTTTCGCTTTCATTCGGCCATGCACCAATCCGACGCTGATGTCCGGCAGCGCGGCCTGCAATTCCTGACAGGTCGCTTCGGCCGCCTGCGCCTCCAACAGGTCGGATTCTTCAATCAACGTACAGACCCAATAGGCTTGTCTTCCCTCTTGTCGACAGGCGTGGTTGACCCGTTGGATCACATCGTTACGGCGCGAATCCGCGATGGCGACGGTGGTGACCGGCGTTCTGCCCGGCGGCAGTTCATCGATCACCGAGGTGTCCAGATCGGCGTAAGCGGTCATCGCCAGCGTGCGCGGGATCGGCGTGGCGGTCATGATCAACTGATGAGGATGGAAACCCTGCTCTTCGCCTTTTTCCCACAAGGCCAGACGCTGATGCACGCCGAAACGGTGTTGCTCATCAATGATCACCAGCGCCAGCCCGTTGAATTTGACCTGCTGCTGAAAGATGGCGTGGGTGCCGACCACCATCGCTACCTGACCGCTGGCGATGGCGTCCTGCTGCGCCTGCCGGGCTTTGCCTTTTTGTTTGCCGGCCAGCCAGCCGACTTCAATCCCCAATGGTTCGAACCACTGACGGAAATTGTGCGCATGCTGTTCAGCCAATAGCTCCGTCGGCGCCATCAGCGCCACCTGTTTGCCGTTGGCGATCGCCCGCAACGCGGCCAGCGCGGCGACCAGCGTTTTTCCTGAGCCGACATCGCCCTGCACCAGACGCATCATGGGGATATTTTTCGCCAGATCGGTTTCAATTTCATCGACGACCCGCGCCTGCGCCTGCGTCGGCGTGAAAGGCAGCGTTGCCAGCAGCCGCTGTTTCAGCGCGTCATTGACCGGCAGCGGCTGCGCCCGGTAGCTTTGCGCGCCGGCGCGCACGGCCAGCATGCTTAAATTGTGCGCCAGCAGCTCTTCCATAATCAGGCGTTGCTGCGCCGGGTGCTTTCCCTGCTCCAGTTCGCCGAGCTGCACGTCCGGCGGCGGACGATGCAGGATGTGCAACGCTTCCGGCAGGCTGATAAGCGAGCGGCTGAGTTCTTCCGGCAGCAATTCATCTATCGGGTTGGCGTCCAGCAGCGCCAGCGCCTGATCGGTGAGCTTCCGCAGCGTCGCCTGCCGTATCCCTTCCGTGGCGGGATAAACCGGCGTCAGCGATTCCTGTAATTCGATCTGGGCGCCGTCGCCCTGTAGGCGGTATTCCGGGTGGATAATTTCCGCGCCGATTTTGCCCCGTTTAATTTCACCATAAGCCGTGACCCGCTGGCCGGGCGCCAGGCTGTTCTTCATCGCGGCGTTGAAATTGAAAAAGCGCATGGTCAGCAGGCCGCTGCCGTCGCTAATCTGGCAGGTCAGCATGCGGCGGCGGCCGAAGGAAATGTCATTGTGCAGAATTTCACCTTCCACCGTGGCGTACATGCCGGGAAGGAGATCGCCGATGGGGTAAAGGTGCGTGCGGTCTTCGTAACGCAGCGGCAGGTGAAACAGTAAATCCTGGACGGTTTCCAGCCCGATACGGGCAAGCTTGGCGCTCTGACTGGCACCCACCCCGGCAAGTGTGCTTAACGGTTGAGTATTCAGCAGGCGCCCTTTCATCAGCACTCCGAGGATTGCATGGAGGCCCACCAGGCGGTATCGGCGACAATCTGGCCGTCGCCGTCAATATAAGGGCGAGGCAGGCCTTTACGTTTGGCGACGCGCGCCAGCACCGGATAGCCGCCCTCAAACAGCAGTCGCTGCTGCTCTTCTTCCGCCAGTGGGCTGTATTCACGCCGATACATGCCGGCCAATTGGCGCTGGCGCTGCGCTTCATAGAGAATTAATGCGGAGGCGACGGAGACATTCAGCGACTGCACCATGCCGGTCATTGGGATGATAATATCCCGGTCGGCCAGCTTCAGCGCCTCTGCGCTAATCCCGGTTTTTTCCTGTCCCAGCAGGATGCAGGTCGGACGGGTGTAATCGATGTCGCGGAAATCGACGGCCTGTTCAGAAAGATGGGTGGCCAGAATCTGCATACCCGATGTTTTCAGATGGCTGATCGCGTCGGCGATCGTACGATGCGTTTTGACCTGTACCCAGCTATTGCTGCCGGCTGCGGAGGAGACCAGCGTTCTCATGCGGCTGGTGGGCCAGACGGCGTGAATCTGATGAACGCCCACCGCATCGGCCGTACGAATGACCGCGGAAACGTTATGCGGCTTATGCACCTGCTCCATGCAAAGGGTCAGATCGGGCTGACGGCAGGTCAGCATCTCTCTTATGCGCGCATAGCGTTGAGGGGTCATACGGTCAGTTTCGGTTACGGTTAACTTTTATGACATCCGGCATGACGCGTATTTTGCGCATCACATTCGCCAGATGAACGCGGTCGAGCGTAGTGAGACGGATAAAGGCGCTGTAAACGCGTCCGTCTTTTTCTTCCGTGTTGATGCTCTGGATATTTGAATTGGCGGCGTTAATCGCAGCCGCCAAATTTGCCAATGCGCCCTGGTGGTTGAACATATCCACTTTGATTTCGGCGATAAATTCCTGTTCGGTCACCTTATCCCATTCCACCGCCATGAATTTCTCCGGCTCTTTCTGGTAACCGCGAATATTACGGCAGGATTCATGATGGATGACCAAACCTTTGCCGGGGCTGACATGGGCGATAATCGGATCGCCCGGGATCGGGCGGCAACATTTGGCGAAGGAAACCATTACGCCGTCCGCGCCTTTAATCGGCAATTTGCGCAGCCCGGCGTTATCCAACTGCTTCTGTTCATTGAGCAGATTTTTCGCCACCACCACGCTCATGGCGTTACCCAGTCCGATTTCCGCCATCAAATCGTCCAGCGAGGCCAGTTTCATTCTGTCCAGCTCAGTCTGAATATTCTTTTGCGGGATATCCGCTATTTTGCGGCCGCTGCCCAATGCGTGGCTCAGCAAACGCCGGCCCAGGCTGACGGAGTCGTCGCGCTTGAGGTTTTTCAACATCTGGCGAATTTTGGCGCGCGCTCTGGAACTGACGACAAAGTTCAGCCAGGCGGCGTTCGGTCTGGCGCCGGGGGCGGTGATGATCTCAACGGTCTGTCCGCTGCTCAGCGATTGGGACAGGGGATAAGGCTGGCGATCGACTCTGGCGCCGACGCAGGCATGACCGATGTCGGTATGTACGGCATAGGCGAAGTCAACCGGCGTGGCGCCGGCTGGCAGCTCCACAATCCGGCCTTCCGGCGTGAAGACATACATTTCGTCCGGAAAGAGATCGGACTTGACGCTTTCGATAAACTCAAACGAACTACCGGCGCTCTGCTGCAATTCCAGCAGGCTCTGCATCCAGCGCTGGGCGCGAACCTGCGCCGTGGTGCTGCTCTCGCCTTCTTTGTACGCCCAGTGCGCGGCCACGCCCATTTCCGCCATCTGATCCATGTCGTCGGTGCGAACCTGCACCTCCACCGGCACGCCGTGCGGGCCGATCAGCGAGGTATGCAGCGACTGATAGCCGTTGGCCTTGGGAATGGCGATATAATCCTTTACCCGACCCGGTCGCGGTTTATACAGGCTGTGAACCTGGCCCAACACGCGATAGCAGGTGTCGACTTCCTTCACGATCACCCGAAAGGCGTAAATATCCATAATGGAATGGAAACGCTGCTCTTTCAGGTGCATTTTGCAGTAGATCGAATAAAGATGCTTTTCGCGGCCGCTGACGCGGCAGGCGATCCCGGCTTCGGTTAAGCGGCCTTCAATCTCGGAAAGGATTTTCTGGATCATCTCCTTCCGATTACCGCGGGCGGCCTTGACCACCTCTTTGATCACGCGGTAACGGTTAGGATAAAGCGCTTCAAAACCCAGCTCTTCAAGCTCGGTTTTCAGATTATGAATACCCAGCCGATGCGCCAGCGGACTGTAGATTTCCAGCGTTTCGCGGGCGATGCGGCGGCGCTTGTCCGGGCGCAGCGCGCCGAGCGTGCGCATATTGTGGGTACGGTCGGCCAGTTTGATCAGAATGACGCGGATATCCTGCACCATCGCCATAATCATTTTGCGAAAGTTTTCCGCCTGCGCTTCTTTCTTATCGCGAAACTTCAGCTTATCCAGTTTGGAGACGCCTTCCACCAGTTCGGCGACGCTCTTGCCGAAGAGCTGTTCCACATCCTGATAGGTGGTGGGCGTATCCTCTATCACGTCATGCAGCAAGGCGGCCATCAGCGTCTCATAGTCGAGACGCATTTCGGCCAGAATACAGGCCACGGCGACCGGGTGAGTGATATAGGGTTCACCGCTGGAGCGTGTCTGTCCCTCGTGAGCATCACGTGCAACGAGATAAGCTTGCCGTAAACGTTTGATCTGCTCTTCAGGCAGATAACGTTGAATCAGTTGATTTAGGCTTTCAAAAAGGTACAAGGGCGACTCGTAGTCTAATTAACGGCGGCCTTCAGCAATCGCGGTGACCGCCTGAATTTCTGCGGCTTCCTGCTCTTGCTGCTCCTGACGATCGCGAACGTCCAGAATCTGGGAGTTGATCAGGCCTTCTTCGATTTCGCGCAGGGCGATCACAGTGTATTTATCGTTTTCTTCCGGAACCAACGGCTCTTTGCCGCCGGTCTGGATTTGGCGGGCGCGACGAGCAGCGACCAACACCAGGTCAAAACGGTTACCAATTTTCTCTACAGCGTCTTGAACAGTTACGCGTGCCATAATGTGCTACTCCACAGGGTGATAAAATGGACTGGGCATCATACTTAAAGAGCCGTCAGTCTGCCAATAGTTTGGTGATTAATGCATCATGCCGTACTTTTTGTCTGCTCAGGCGCAGACGCTCGGCGCGAATAATGGTTTTTAAATCGAGCAATGCCAAATCGAAATCGTCATTAACAATCAAATAATCATATTCGGCGTAGTGCGTCATTTCCGCCACGGCTTGCGCCATACGACGTGCGATGACGTCCTCGCTGTCCTGACCCCGGCCGCGCAGACGGCGCGCCAGCTCTTCTTTCGACGGCGGCAAAATGAAAATACTGCGGGCCAGCGGCATCTGGCTGCGTATTTGCTGGGCGCCTTGCCAGTCAATATCCAGAAATACGTCGACGCCTGTCGCCAATATCTGCTCAATCGCGGTACGGGACGTACCGTAGTAATTACCGAAAACTTCCGCATATTCCAGAAATTCATTTTCCCGGATCATACGCTTGAATTCATCGACCGAGACAAAGAAATAATGCTCGCCGTGACTTTCACCCGGCCGTTTGACGCGTGTGGTATGGGAAATCGATACCTGTGTGTCGTAAAGCGGCTGCGTTTTTAATAGCGCCTGGATCAAACTGGATTTTCCGGCCCCACTGGGAGCGGAAACGATATATAACGTGCCTTGAGCCATAGTGAAGTTTTATTAATTGCGATTGATCATGGGTATAGATGCGACAGATTGTGCATTTCATCACATTATACACGGCGAGACGCCATCAGTCGCGTGGCGATAAATCTCATCGCGAAATGTTTTATTGTTATGCCACCATCAATGCGCGCCGCCAACCCCTTTTCTGTACATTTCATCGTCGCTTCCTGTGGTTTTTCATAGGGATTGCAAACGACAAAAAACATTGCGGCGCGCTTTGCATTCCCGGTTTTTCTCCCTCGTTTTATAACGGCGACTGCGCTGTACTGCGCGCAGTGCGTATCGACGGGAGAGGTTATATGAATCGCGGGTTCAGACGGTTTGTCATTTCGGCAGCGGCGGCGTTGGTCGGTTGGCCATGCATCGCGGCTTCATCTTGCCCGGACTGGTCGCTTGCGCGCGCGCAAAAAGAAATGGCGATGCTGCGCCAGCAGTTGGCGCAGTGGGATGAGGCTTATTATCAGGCGGGCGCCAGCCCGGTGGAGGATGAGGTTTATGATCAGCTACGGGGGCGGTTGAACCACTGGCGGCGCTGCTTTTTGCCGCATGAGGCGGATTTCCCCGTGCAGTTGCCGGGCAACGGCAAACAGGCGCATGCGGTTGCTCACACGGGGTTGAAAAAGCTGTCCGATCGCGGACAACTGCGGCAATGGATAAGGCTGCATAAGGACTTATGGATCCAGCCCAAAATCGACGGCGTGGCGGTAACGCTGGAATATCAGCAGGGGCGGCTGACGGCGGCGACCAGCCGGGGTAATGGTTTACAGGGAGAGAACTGGACGGAAAAGGCGCTTGCCATACCGGCGATACCCAAACAGCTGAAGGGGGCGCCGGCAACATTGGTGTTGCAAGGCGAGTTATTTCTTAAGGTGGACAATCATCAGCAAAATCTGCAAGGCGGCATCAATGCCCGATCGGCGGTCGCCGGGGAGATGCGCCGCCGGCAGGCTTCATCCATTTTGCCGCGTATCGGTATCTTTATCTGGGCATGGCCGGATGGCCCGGCGACGCTGTCCGAGCGCCTTAGCGCATTGCGAACGATGGGGTTTGCCCTGGCGGCCGACTATACGCACCGCATCTCTTCGCTGGAGGAGGCTGAACGCTGGCGAGATCGCTGGTATCGCCATCCTCTGCCTTTCGTCACCGATGGCGTGGTGATCCGTGAGGATAAAGAGCCTGATGGGCGCTATTGGCGAAATACGCCGGCTGATTGGGCCATCGCCTGGAAATATCCGCTGGTGCGGCAGGTAGCCGAGGTCAAGGGCGTTGCTTTCTCTGTCGGCCGCACCGGAAAGATAAATGTCGTCTTGAATCTTAATCCGCTGCGGTTGGATGACAAATCGGTGCGCCGGGTCAACGTCGGGTCGCTATCGCGTTGGCGGCAATGGGATGTTTTGCCCGGCGATCAGGTCGGCGTCAGTCTGGCCGGCCAGGGGATTCCCCGCCTGGATACGGTGGTATGGCGTGCGGCCGAGCGTCCGCCGATCGCGCCGCCGGCAGCGAGCGACTTTCATCATCTCAGCTGTTTTCAGTACAGCGCGGCCTGTCAACAGCAGATGCTCGCGCGATTGGTCTGGCTAAGCGGCGAGCATGGGCTAAATTTGAACGGGGTCGGCGAGGGAGTGTGGCGACGCCTGATGCGGCATGGCGCGCTGAGCGATGTCGTCTCCTGGTTGACGCTGACCCGGGAACAGATAAGAGACGTCCGGGGAGTAGGGAATAAGCTGGCTGATAATATTTATGAAAGTTTACAGCAGGCTCGCCGGCAACCTTTGTCTCGCTGGTTGCCGGCTCTGGGAATGCCTTTGCCTCGTTCTGCCGGCGACGCGTTGGAGAATATGAACTGGCAGCAGTTGCAACAACGTACATTGTCGCAATGGCGACAATTTCCGGGGATCGGCGTCAAACTGGCTGAAGAGATCATGGCGTTTTTGCATCATCCGATCGTGGTTGAGCTTATAGCCAGGATAACGCTGGAAGGGGTTAAAACGTAATTTGCCGGGAATCGCCGGGCGGTTTAATAAAAAAATTAACCATGATTAAATAATGGATATTGGTTGAGAAGGCCAAATAATCAGTAGGTTATAGTGCAAGCGGTAAATAATAACCTTAAGGACGCGAATATTCTGACCGCACCGATGCAGATTAAAGAAAATAAACGTCATCAGCTGACGTATCGGCTGAATAACGGTATATACCCATAAAATAAGTCGGTGTTGGTTAAACCAGGGAAATCGACGGCGGTCGGGTATGATGCTTTGTTTTTTATGTTTAATACTATGATTTTAAAATAAAAAATCTATTTTATCCTTTGACGCCATGACGGGCGATGTTTAAGGCGGCTTTCGACGGATTGATGAGCCAATAACTTTACTTTACAAAGATGGCGACTTATTTTCCGAGTCTGAACTCTGACATTACGCTGTTGTCCTATAGCTTCAGAAATAAATAAAGTTTTGCCGGAGCATTGGTCGCGATGAAGTTTAGCCCTTCTTTTTCACAAGCAAAGTTATCGTTCTTACTGGCAGTCTATATCGGTTTTTTCCTTAATCTCTCGGTTTTTTATCGCCGCTTTGATTCTTTTTCAATATTGGCCAGCACGCAGATAGCAAAATTTATCCCGGTGATAATTGAGCTGGGAGCCTGTATCTTTTTTACCTTTTTTCTTATGCGCATTCTTTCTCTGGGAGGACGCCTTTTTTATCGTATTGTCGCATCGCTGTTGGTGATTATTTCCGTCGCCGCCAGCTATTACATGACCTTTTTTAATGTCGTTATTGGTTACGGCATTATTGCCGCGGTGATGACCACCGATATCGATCTATCCAAAGAGGTGATCGGTTTCCGCTTTGTTCTGTGGATGCTGTTGGTGAGCGCATTGCCTCTGCTGCTGATTTGGAAAAACGCATTACGTCATACCTTGATTGAACAGTTGAAATCGCCGGGAAAACGTTTGTCGCCGGTTCTTGTGTTGCTGGCGGTGGTTGCCCTGGTCTGGTTTCCTATTCGCTATATGGCTGAAACCCAATCGCTATCTGAAAAGTCTTCCAATGTCGACTTACCCAGCTATGGCGGAGTCGTGGCTCACTCTTATCTGCCGTCGAACTGGCTGTCTGCGCTGGGACTGTTCGCTTACACCAAATATGACGAAAATCAGGACGAGGCGAATTTGTTCGATCCCGGTAAGCATTTTACTTACCTTCCGCCAACCGGGATTGATGATACCTATGTGGTGTTCATCATCGGCGAAACCACCCGTTGGGATCATATGGGGCTGCTAGGGTATGAGCGCGACACCACGCCCTTGTTGTCGAAAGAAAAAAATCTGGTGGCTTTCCGCGGAAAATCCTGTGATACCTCGACCAAACTCTCCATGCGTTGCATGTTTGTACGAGAAGGCGGCACGGAAGATAACCCTCAGCGGACGTTGAAG
Source organism: Brenneria sp. L4-2C (assembly GCF_040240335.1). Taxonomy (NCBI): domain Bacteria; kingdom Pseudomonadati; phylum Pseudomonadota; class Gammaproteobacteria; order Enterobacterales; family Pectobacteriaceae; genus Brenneria; species Brenneria sp. L4-2C. The sequence continues at coordinate 35,336 of NZ_JBEIAC010000015.1, forward strand.
GAACAAAATGTCTTTGCGGTGTTAAAAGAGCTGGGGTTCACGTCCGAGCTGTTCGCCATGCAGAGCGAGGTTTGGTTCTATAACAGTATCGAAGCCGACAACTACGCTTTCCGTGAAATGATTGCCTCGGAAAAAAGCAACGACGGTAAATCGGTGGATGACATGCTGCTGGTGGATGAGGTTAAGGAGTCGCTGGAACGTTATCCGCGCGGTAAGCATCTGGTCGTGCTGCATACCAAAGGGTCTCACTACCTTTATTCGATGCGTTATCCTCGCAGCTACGCGCGCTATCAGCCGGAATGTATGGGCGTCGACGCGTCCTGTTCCCGTGAACAACTGATTAACGCCTTTGATAACAGCGTGTTGTACACCGACACCTTTATCCATAACGTGATTAATCAGGTGCGGGATAAAAAGGCGCTGGTTTTTTATGCCTCCGATCATGGCGAATCCATTGACGAGAACTTCCACCTGCATGGCACGCCGCGCGAAATGGCGCCGCCGGAACAGTTCCGCGCACCGATGATGGTATGGGCGTCGGATAAATTTCTGGCGGACGCCAATAACCTGGACGCTTTCGATCGGCTAAAGGCGCAGCAGCGAATAGGCAAAACTCACCGTCACGAAGAGTTGTTTGACTCAATCCTGGGATGTCTGGGGTATACCTCGCCGGATGGCGGTATCAACCCTAAAAATAACTGGTGCAACAAGGGAAGCTAGCGGAGATGCCCGGATGGGGGGCTGTTATCGCCGTCACCAACCATCGTCATCCCCGCGGCAGTAGGCGGCGGGGATCTCCTGCTGGAACCGTGAATAGTCATTGAGTGATTCCCGGTTACTCGCCCCATCCCTGGGGCTCGCCCTTCGGGCCGCCGCAAGCGGCGCTCAAAAACATCGGGAATGTTTTTGAGCGCGGAATGACGGGGTTGGGAAGGTTTGTCGTCAACCTCGGCTGATTCTGTTATCAGCCGGTTACGCGGTTTTCTGTTTGCGGATACGATTTTCGCGGCGGATTTTACGTTCTTCCATCACTGCAACCATCGCCATCAGGCAGATACAGCAGATGGCGGCGGTATCCAGCGCGGCGAAGGTGCCCGCCCAACCGGTCAGACCGAAAATCGGCGTACCGTCGGCAATCATCCCCAGTCCCAGTTTTGCGAAGCTATCGCCAATCAGGTAGGCAAAGGTGCCTTTAATGCCGTCGGCCGCGCCGATGGCTTTTTTCGGTACAAAGCCCACGGCGGCGACGCCAATCAGCAGTTGCGGACCAAACACCAGGAAGCCGAGTGCAAATAACGAGGCGAGATAAACATACGCATTGCCGGCATGCTGGTAGATGCCCAGGGTGGCGATGATCAGCGCCAGCGCGATACAGGCAACCAGCGCGCGACGGCCATTAGCCAGGTCGGAGAGATAGCCCCACAGCAGCGTACCGACCAACGCACCGGCTTCAAACAGGGTAAAGCCCTGAATCGCAACCTCTTTCGATAGTTTTAGCTCCTGGAAGGCGTATACCGTGGACCATTGATCGATACCGATACGCACCACATACAGGAAGACGTTGGAGAAACACAGCAACCAGATGACTTTGTTCTTCAGCACGTACTCGACAAAAATCTGCCATTTGGTCATCGAACTGTCTTCGGTTTCTTTATCTTCATCGCTGATTTCTTCGCCGAACAGCTCTTCCGCTTTACCCAGACCGTAAGCCTCCGGCGAGTCGCTGCCATAGCGCAGACCGATAAAGCCGATAATCAGCGCGATAACGGACGGTACGATGAACATGCCGATGACGTGGCCGTCGAATACATAGTTGGCGCCGAACAACGCCACGCCCGCCGCGCCCGCGCCGCCCAGATTATGGGAGATATTCCACAGTCCCAGATAGGTTCCGCGTTTGCGGCGCGGCGTCCATTTGGTGATGGTGGAGTAGCTGCACGACCCGCCGGTACTTTGGAAGAACCCGCTCAGCGCGTAGAAGGCGATCATCAGAAACAGGCTGACGGAGCCGGATCCCATACTGGCGCTGAAGCCAAGCATACAGATACTGGACAGGATCAGCATAAACGGCAGGAACTGCTTGGTGTTTTTGCCATCGGCATAGTAGGAGACCAGCGTTTTCCCTACGCCGTAGGTAATGGAGAATCCCAGACCGATCATCCCCAGTTGCGTCATGCTCAAACCGTAGGTTGAGATCATGTCATTCTGAGCAATGTTAAAGTTCTTGCGGATCAGGTACATGGTCAGGTAGCCGATAAAGACCACCAGATAGGATTGCATAAAGGGTTTGAACCACATTTTGCGCCGTGTTTCGATCGGCAGATTCAGGGTCGGCTTGCGCACCTGATTAAGAAAGGCCAGCATGGTGTCTCCTCTTACTTGCAAACGCTGGAAAATGGCTGCATTGTAAGAAATCAGGGCCGGAACCGGCTTAAGACATCATCCCGACAAAACTAAGAATTTTTCTCGGTTTTGGCCTTTTAGGTAAAAAAGAGTGAAGCAGGTCACGCTTCCGCGAGGTTTTGCAACCCGCCGTCCCTGACGGGCCGTCGCTGGCGCGACGTCAAAAGGACATGTTTTGCGTCTTGTCGCGCGGAGCTTGCGCATTTAAAAACGGCAACAGCAGCAGGGCGGAAACGCCCGCCGCGACGGCAATCACTGCAAAGAAACCGGTCCAGTGCCAGATATCCATAATCTGCGCCAGCGGCCAACCGGAAAGCGACGCCCCCAGATAGGCAAAGAGTCCGACGAAACCGGTCGCCGCGCCCGCCGCGTCTTTGTGCGAGCATTCCGCCGCCGCCATGCCAATCAGCATTTGCGGGCCAAAAACAAAAAATCCCGTGGTAAAGAAGCAGGCCGCCTGCATGACATAGCTGGCGAACGGCATCAGCCACAGCGAGCCGACGGACAGCAGGATGCCGGCGGCGAAGATCAGGTTCATCGGTCCGCGGTTGCCGTTGAACAGTTTGTCCGATCCCCAGCCGGCGACCAGCGCGCCGATAAATCCGCCCAGTTCGAACATGGTGACCGCCGAATTGGCTGTCACCAGGTTCACGCCGAGGGTTTCCGACATATACAGATTGCCCCAATCGTTGATGGCGGCCCGCACCACGTAAACCAGCACATAGCAGAGCGCCAGCAGCCAGATATAAGGGTTGGTGAGTACATACTTATGCAAAATTTCCCGGTGCGACAGCCCTACGCCCTCCTGCTGTTGCGCAATCTCCAACGCATCGCGGCGCCACTCGCCCACGCTGGGCAACCCCAGGGTTTGCGGACGATCGCGCAGTCGCCAGCATAAAAACAGCCCCACCAGTATCGCCAGCCCGCCGGCGATAATCAGCCCGGCGCGCCAGCCGTAGTGCAGCGCCGCCGCCCCCACCACCATGGGGATCAAGGCGCCTCCCACGTTATGCGCGGTATTCCACAGCGCCCACCAGCCGCCGCGTTCGGTACGCGAGTACCAGGTGGTGAGTAAGCGCGCGCATACCGGCGAGCCCCACCCCTGAAAGAAGGCATTGGCGCCCCACAGTAGAGCAAACACCCATAGCGACGATGAAAAGCCGAACAGGATGTTCACCACGCCGCTGGCAATCAGCCCCAGCCCCATAAAGTAGCGGGCGTTGGACTGGTCGCTGACGATGCCGGAAAAGAATTTCGACAATCCGTAGGTGACGTAAAACAGCGTGGCGAGCAGGCCGATGTCGGAGCGCGTCAGAATGTCGTTCGCGAGAATTTCCGGCACCGCCGCGTTGAAACTTTTACGCGTGAAGTAAAACAACGCATAGCCCAGATAGATGGAGAGCAGGATATGTCGCCGCCAGTAGCGATAGGTATCGTCAATGGTTTGCCGGTCGGCAAGCGGCGGGATGCTGGGGGGAATTTTCAGAAAACCAAACATGACGATCCTTATTGATTACGCAGCGGCAAACTGACGGTGACGCGGGTTCCGCGGGTGCAGGAAATACTCAGCGAACCGCCGAGGGCCGATACCCGTTCGCGCATGCCGGTCAGGCCCAGGCCCAACTGCCCTGAGTTCGGCGGCAGCCCGCAGCCGTCGTCTTCAATCACCAACATCAATTGGTTGTCTTGACGCCAGCATTGCAGCGTGACCGTATGGGCATTGGCGTGTTTGACGATGTTGTTCAGCCCCTCCTGACAGACGCGAAACAGCGTGACGCGCTGGCTTTCACTGAGCTGCGTTTCGTCGATTTGCCAGCTAAGGCGGCTGACGATGCCGCGCGCTTCCAGCTCCATTTCGCGCGTCAGCGAACGCATCGCCTGCTCAAGAGAAAGATCGTCCAACTGACGCGGCCGCAGGCGGCCCAGCAGACGACGCACCGAGTCATACACGCCGAGAGACAGCGTTTCAATTAACGCGCCGCTTTGCTTTACGCCGCGATTTTCCGGCGCCAGGCGCTGAAGGATGCCGGCCTGCGTGCGAATTGCGGTAATGGTCTGGCCTATGTCGTCGTGCAGTTCGCGCGCCACTTCCCGGCGTACGCTCTCTTCGGTTTCCAGCAGTCGCTCGGCGAGGCGATGGTTGCGGGCCAACTGGTTTTGCAGCGACAGGTTTAGTTCCCTCAGCCGCTGGATCCCCGCTCCCAGCAAGAGTCCCGTCAGGCTCTGCGCCAGCAACGAGAGCAGTAAATCCACGGTCTGGTCGTGCCAGGTTTGACTGGCGATCAGGGCGATGGCGTTCATCAGCGTGGCGATGAGCGCTCCTTGCCAGCCGTAATGCCAGGCGAGGGCGATAATCGGCAGCGCCAGGCAAAACGGCGTAAAGCGCGCCAGTTCGTTCGGCAGCCCCAGTTGTAGCCACAGGCTGACCGCAAACAGCAGCAGATACCACAGCAGGTGCCGGGTACGCCAGTTGACCGGTTGCGAAACCAGCGCTGGCCCGAGCGGCAGCCAGGTGGCGCTGGTAAGGTAATGCCAGATAACCAGACAGGTGGGCGCCAGCGTCAGTCCGCCGGTCAGCGTCAACAGCAGCACGGTCAGCGCGTTTTCTCCGTCGCCGAGCCAGGGCAGCGATTGCAACAGCGCGGCCGCGATCAGCGCGCCCCCCTGTAACAACAGGGTATGCCAATCATTGTGACGACGCTGGCGGCTGACCAACGCGACGGGCAGCAGCGACAGCAGACTGCCGATCATCAATAATGGCAGATGAAGCAGGGCGACTTCCTGCGCCAGCCAAATCAGCAGCAGCCATTCGCTGCCCTGCAATACCGGCCAGTAACTGCGCGGACATTGCAGCATCAACCCCAGGCGTAAACCAAACGGGAACAGCAATGCGGCCAGCTCTGGTCGTTCCACCAGATGCAGACTGATGCCCCACAGACAGAACCATGCGGCGGAGAAGATAAAAAAGCTGGCGACAAACGCGATCAACCGGGTAAGCATCGGACGCATTACCAATCGGCAAACAGTCGACGGGCCAGCTCCACATCATTACTGATGCCGAGTTTTTCCATCAGGTTGGCGCGATGAACGTGTACCGTTTTAGGCGATAACCCCAGTTCGGCGGCAATCTCTTTTACCGCCATCCCCTGCGCGAGTTTTTCCGCCACCTGGCGTTCGCGGCGGGTCAGCGGATCCTGCCGCGAGGAGGCAAGCTTCAGCGCTACATCCGGCGTGAGGTAGCAACCGCCCGTCGACACCGTCCGCACGGCGGCGATCAGTTCATCGGGGCTGCAACGTTTGGAGAGAAATCCGCGCGCGCCGGCATTTAACGCTTGTTCAATCAGCGCCGGGCTATCGTGAACCGACAGCATCACCACCGCCATGCCTTTCGGCAGTTGGCTTAACAGTTCAAGGCCGGAAATGTCCGGCATGGAGATATCGCATATGCAGACTTGCACCGCGCGTCCCGGCAGACCGGCCAGCGCCTCACGGCCGGAGCCGAATTCGCCGACAACCTGCATATCCGGCTCAAGCGCCAGCAGTTGGGCGAAACCGGAACGAACGATAAGATGATCGTCAATGAGAGCGATAGTGATCATAAGGAAACCAGGCGTTATAACGGGTGAGTACCTTAGCGTCACCGATGGTATCGTTCAAGTCTTGTTCGCCGGTTCCGCATCCAGCGCGTTTTCCTGACATTTCAGCATGGACTGGGCGGGGATAAGGGGGATCGCGCGGCGACTGGATACTTTACCGCCAGCTATAATCGTTTTGCTAAAAAGAGATTGACGCTTCAATAGGGTAGCAGTAATATGCGCCCGCATTCGGTGAGTGGCGCAGCCTGGTAGCGCACTTCGTTCGGGACGAAGGGGTCGGAGGTTCGAATCCTCTCTCACCGACCAATTTCCCTTTCTTCGTTTTTCCTCACGTCTTTCCCCTGTTTTTCGCGTTCAGTCTTCCATTGCGTCGATTTCAGCTTTTCAAGCGTAAGAAACGTCTCAAAAGCCGCGCTTTTGTTGGTCGTTATGTGTTCGTTTTTCTCTATCCATTTGTTTACTAACGCATTTGTTTTTCTGTATTTTTATCGCAATCTAAACGTAAGCATCTTTACGAAATTGTTATTAAATGCGATTTTATACGCGGAGAAAATAGGTGCGATGCGCAACTATTACCTGGTTGGCGCATTGTGTTGTTCACTATGGTTCAAACATGGAAGATGTCATCGATGATGAAAAAAACGGCGTTGTTGTTTTCCGCTCTGGTTGCTTGCGGTATGGGAATGTCGGTTGCCAATGCAGCTCAGACGGTATCATTAGGCTATGCGCAAGCGAAGGTTGACGATTTTAAAGACCTGAAAGGCATTACGGCCAAGTACCATTATCAGGGTGATTCCGCCCTCGGTATTATCGGCTCTTTCACGTATGTCAGTGCAAAAGAGACGGAGTATTATCAGAACTCACTCAACGATCATTATAAGTTTAAATACTATTCACTGATGGCCGGTCCGTCTTATCGTTTTAACGATATCGTCAGCATCTATGGTTTGTCGGGGATTGGTTATGGTAAATCCAGTTGGGAAGAGGGCGACATCGTCTCCCGCCGTTCTGGTAGCGAAAATAAGTCCAGTTTTGCCTATGGCTTCGGCGTTCAAATCGCGCCGACGGATAACTGGGTGATCGACGCGGGTTATGAAGGGACGAAAATTTACGATACGCGCGCCGACGGGTTCAATATTGGCGTTGGTTATCGCTTCTGATCCCCCGAATGTATAAACCGTAGCCGGTAGACATTGCTCTATCGGCTCCCCTCTGTTTATGCGTCCTTTTTGAGTAAAACGCGCTCCGGCAACCTGTCGCGGTTGTAATGAAACCAGACGATGAAGGATTCGCTGCTCATGGGTTTGGCATAAAGAAATCCCTGCATGCAAATAACGCCGCGTTGTTTCAGATAAGCCAATTGCTCGGTGGTTTCGACGCCTTCCGCCACCATTCCCAGTTTCATTCGATGGCTCAGGCTGATGATGGCGTCAAGAATCGGCGCTTCTTCATCCGGTGATGAGAGGGCGCGGATGAATCCCCGATCGATTTTCAGAAAATCCAACGGGAAGTTTTGCAGGTAGGAGAGGGAGCAATGACCGGTGCCGAAATCATCAATGGATATCGTGAGTCCGTCCTCGCGCAACTGATGCAGGCGCTGTATCACCTCCGGGCCGTTGTCGATCAGCGTGCGTTCCGTCAGCTCCAGCGTGATGTTTAACCGATGCGCCGCAATCCTTTGTGCGAAATCGCGGACATCCGAGACGAAATCCGGATGCTGTAAATGTTCCGCGGCCACATTGAGGGAAAGATGGAATCCCGGCGTGACCTTCCAGCCAGCGATGTCCGACGCGACGAGATCGAACAGATGTCGGGTGAGGGGGATAATCATGCCTTCCGTTTCGGCGCTCGCAATAAAGACGTCAGGCTTGATCCATTGTCCGTTGTTGCGCCGCCAGCGCAGCAGCGCTTCAACGCCGATGCATTTCTGTAACCTGACGTTATACACCGGCTGGTAATAGACGGAAAACTCGCCTTTGACAATTCCCCGGGAAATTTCATCCCGCCGCTGGCGCTTGCGTTTTTGTCTGCGCCATAAGATGACGGTGAAAATCAGTGACAACATGATGGCGAGCGGGAGGAAGGTCACGCTCGTTTTTTGCCAAATTTTTATTGATTCCGATGCCGGGGCCATTACGCGTATGGCGATCGGATACTGATTTGACTTGAGAACCAACTCCATGGTGGGAAAGATACCCGATGCGGGAGAGAAGGGCTGACCAACCTGAATGGGATGCCCCTTGTTGACGGTCAGCGTCAGCAGATATTTGCGCATCTGACCGACGGCGCGCATCAGATCAATGAAATGCCGGGCATCAACGACGACATAAGATCCATAGCCTCGGGGCTGCGTTTGCGCGAAGACGACCGCCGGCCGGTCTTTTACGTTGGCGACGCCTCTAATGGACTGACTCCATCGTTCAGGCGCAGGCGTCGGCATGAGTCGTTGCAGCGCGATGTCCGTCGGCATTGAGATATCGCGAGGCGTCGACGAACAGTAAACCCTGGCGTCGCGCGTTACGCCCAGCACGCGAAAATAGGAGAATACCGCGCCAAGCTGTTGCAGGTCAGTACGAATTGCGCTGCAAGGCTGACCGGCTAAATGATCCAGTTCGTCCACCATCGACCATGCCTGGGCGGCGATGTGATCGGCATGAAACATAATGATTTGCGCCGTCGATTCCAGGTCTCGTTTTACCATTATCCGGGATTCAACAAAGGTAAACAGCAACCCAAGCAGTAGCGGTGCGCTCGCCGTCAGTAATAGCGGCCAATGACGTTTATGCTTCTTGCCATGTCTGGAAATCATCCGCATCTCCTTTGTCGCGGATCCAATACCTTGGATGAGGATACGTGAGTCGCCAGCGCTGGCAAGCCTGCATAAGCAGTAAAATTAGTTGTTTTTACTGCTTATTTATTGTGCGATGCAAATAAGTCGCTGCTGTAAAATCTCCTCCTTTCCCGCTGCGGCGATGGGATTTAACCCTTAACGGTTCTGTTTCGCGTAAGGCAGCGCCTGCGCGCAGGCCCAGGCTGAACTCCAGGCCCACTGGAAATTGTAGCCGCCCAGCCACCCGGTCACATCAACCACTTCGCCGATAAAGTACAGTCCCGGCACTTTACCGGCCTCCATGGTTTTTGACGACAGCTCCCGGGTATCCACGCCGCCCAGGGTGACCTCCGCGGTGCGGTAACCTTCGGTGCCGTTGGGCTGAACCCGCCATTGTCCCAAGCTCTGCTCGAGTTGCCGTTGTTGCGCGCCGTTAAGCTGTTTTAACGTGACATCCGGCACCTGTCCCAGGGTTTGCAGGCACTCGACCAGCCGTTTGGGAAGCCACTGCGCCAGCGTGTTTTTCAGGCTCTGGTTGGGGTGAGCCGATCGTTCATCATTAATCAGCGTCGCAATATTCCGATCCGGCAGTAAATTGATGGTGACGAATTCGCCGGCCTGCCAATAGCTGGAAAGTTGCAGCACCGCCGGGCCGGAAAGCCCCCGGTGGGTAAACAGAATATTTTCGCGAAATGTTACGCCATTTTCCGCGGCGATTGTCGCCGGTACCGAAACGCCGGAGAGCGTCTGCAAATGCGCCAGCAACGGCTTATGCAGGGTGAAGGGTACCAGCGCGGCGCGCGTGGGCAGCACGTTTAACCCAAACTGGCGGGCGATTTGATAACCGAAAGGCGTCGCGCCCAGACCCGGCATGGACAGGCCGCCGCTGGCGATCACCAGCGCGGCGCTATGCAGCGCGACGCCGTTGGCTAATTGCAGGATAAACGCGTCGCCCGCTTTTTCCACCGCGGTCACTTCGCTGCGTAAGCGGATCGTGACGTTAGCCTGCTCGCATTCTTGCACCAACATATCGACGATCTGTTGGGCCGAGTCGTCGCAAAATAGCTGACCGAGGGTTTTTTCGTGGTAGGCGATATGGTGGCTGTTCACCAGGCTGATGAAATCCCATTGGGTATATCGCGCCAGCGCGGACTTGCAGAAGTGGGGATTTTGAGAGAGGTAGGCCGCAGGCTCGGCATACATATTGGTAAAGTTGCAGCGCCCCCCGCCGGACATCAGGATTTTACGGCCGGGTTTTTTACCATTGTCGAGCAACAGAACGCGTAACCCACGCTGTCCGGCCTGTGCGGCACAGAATAATCCCGCCGCGCCGGCGCCGATGATGACAACGTCAAACTGTTCCACAATGATTTCTCCGATTGGGGTTTTGCGTGATCTTTAGCCTGAAATAGGGCGCGCTGAGCGTCTTCAGGGCGGCAAATTGTAGTGTCCGTTTCCGTCAGATACTAGCGTAACAATTTACGTTATTTGGTAAAAAACTATAACTATATGATTTTTATCGATAAACTATCAGGTCTGCTATGCGCCGTGGCAAACCAAGTCAAAAAAATGTCATTTTTCTCTTTTCCCCGCCCCCGCTTGTCGCGGATAATGCGCCGCGTTCATGACCACTAAATGGCCTAACGCTTATGCTACATTTATTTGCCGGACTGGATTACTACACCGGCCTGATGTTGATACTGGCTTTGTTGTTTGTATTGTTCTATGAAGCTATTAATGGCTTTCACGATACGGCCAATGCCGTCGCTACCGTTATTTATACTCGCGCAATGAAAGCGCAGTTCGCTGTCGTCATGGCGGGCATCTTTAACTTTCTGGGCGTGTTGCTGGGCGGGCTAAGCGTTGCTTACGCCATCGTTCACCTGCTCCCTACCGATTTATTGCTGAATGTCAGTTCGGCGCATGGTCTGGCGATGGTCTTTTCCATGCTGCTGGCCGCCATTATCTGGAACCTCGGCACCTGGTATTTCGGGCTCCCCGCTTCGAGCTCGCACACGCTGATTGGCGCCATCATTGGTATCGGTCTGACCAATGCCTTATTGACGGATACCTCTGTGGTGGATGCGCTCAATATTCCCAAAATGGTCAGCATTTTCCTGTCGTTAATCTTGTCGCCGATCGCGGGGATGGTTATTGCGGGCGTGATGGTGTTTTTATTACGTCGTTTCTGGAATAGCAGTAAAAAACGTAAACGCGTACACCTTACGCCAAACGATCGTGAAAAGCAGGATGGCAAACGCAAGCCGCCGTTCTGGACGCGCACCGCGCTGATTTTATCGGCTATCGGGGTCAGCTTTTCACACGGCGCCAACGACGGTCAGAAAGGCATCGGTCTGATTATGCTGGTCTTGATCGGCGTGGCGCCGGCCGGATTTATCGTCAATATGAATGCGTCCGGCTATGACATTAGCCGTACCCGCGATTCAGTGGTTAACCTACAGGAATATTATCATCAGCATGGCGCCGCGCTGGGACATGTTATTGATCTGTCGCCGCCGCTGATTCCGACGGAGGAAAAAACCATTCCGGCCGATGAGAGCGGCGCGACGGAATTCTACTGCGATAGCTCCCGCGTCATGGTGGCTATCGATCAGACTCAGAGCCTGCTCAATAACCTGAAAAGCTACGAGCAGTTAACTGCGGATGATCGCGGCAAGGTGCGCCGGTTGCTGATGTGCATTGCCGATACCATGGATCGGATTATCAAGCTGCCGGAAACCGAGGCTGATGACAAACGTTATCTGAGCAATCTGCGTAAGGATCTGTTGCAGACCGTCGAATATGCGCCGATTTGGATCATCATCGCCGTCGCGCTGGCGCTGTCACTGGGTACCATGGTGGGCTGGAAGCGCGTGGCGACCACCATCGGCGAGAAGATCGGCAAGCGCGGAATGACTTACGCGCAGGGCGTCTCGGCGCAGGCCACCGCCGCCTTGTCGATAGGCGTCGCCAGCTATACCGGGATGCCGGTATCCACCACTCACGTGTTGTCGTCCGCGGTAGCCGGGACGATGATCGTCGATGGCGGCGGCGTTCAGGGGAAAACGGTGAAAAATATCCTGCTGGCCTGGGTACTGACGTTGCCGGTTTCGTTGGTCTTGTCGGGTTCGCTGTATTGGCTGGCGTTAAAGCTGATCTAGCGATGGGCGAGGCGGTTGATTAAGACCGTCGGCGTCGTTCCCGTTCAGGCGGGAAGCCGGCGGCATAAAAAAAGGCGATTCTTAACGGATCGCCTTTTTATTGTCGATACAGTTCATTTTTTCAATACCAAATCATCATCGCTATCAGGCTGATAACCACTAATCCACACAACGCGGTAGTCAGCAGAAATTGCCCCCGTACCCTTTCGCAGCGGCGCACAAATTCAGGATCGTGGTGCTCAAGATAACGCTGCGCGTAAATATAGCGCACCAATCTGATTTGTTTGCTTGGCTGACCATGTGATGTGAAGAATCCTCCGCCATCCACGTACTGATAAAGCAACGGATCGCAATCACGTAATACCAGAAGTAATACACGTAATGAGGAATAATATCGCGCCATATTGATGATGCAGACAACACATAAAGCCCAGAAAAGCGCAAATGTACTGATCATGCTTCCCTCCCGGTAAGAGTCATATTCGTCAGCGACCCTGGTATAAACCCACGGCACTTCTGCGAATATTTATGCCACACGTTCTTCACGTGATTTTATCGTGTGACCGGACGACTAACGCATCACGGTTAACCCCATTGTTATTTCTCCCCTGAGAGGGTCAGACAGGCCGCTCCCCTCACTTTTATTGTAGAAGAGGAATGTCTCTTTTTTCTACAGCTACAGGAAAATCGACGCATTAGACGACTTTCTCTGCCTTAGTGCGCTTATTTGAAGCATAAACACGGCATCTTTGCGGTAAATGTAAGGGCTTTCTACTAAACTACCCCATAATATTGACAGGATTGAAAATAGGTCTTTAATGGAAGAATCAAGATGTTAGCTACCCAAGGATCTGATTATTTCCTATGCCGTTTTGTTAAAATATATCGTTGTGATCTGCTGAACATACCGTGGCGCGGCAAGGTGCTATCCTATAAATCGCTATTAAGTATCAGATTGGCAGCAGAAAATCTGCTGACCTAATCTTAGCCTTTACGGAAGGAGTCTTATTATGGCTTACAAACATATCCTTATTGCTGTTGACCTTTCTCCGGAAAGTAAAGTGTTAGTGGAAAAAGCCGTCTCTATGGCCAGACCCTATAACGCGAAAGTATCTTTGATTCATGTCGATGTGAATTACTCCGATCTGTATACCGGGCTTATTGACGTCAACCTGGGGGATATGCAGCAACGCATCTCCGAAGAAACCCAGCATGCGCTGCTTGAGCTTTCTCAGAACGCCGGTTACCCCATTACTCAGACATTGAGCGGCAGCGGCGATTTGGGGCAAATTCTGGTTGATGCCATCAAAAAGTACGATATGGACCTGGTACTCTGCGGTCACCATCAGGATTTCTGGAGCAAACTCATGTCCTCCGCGCGCCAATTGATTAATACGGTACATATCGATATGTTGATCGTTCCGTTGCGGGATGAAGAAGAAGAAGAGTAAAACCCGATCGCGGAATAAAACAGTAAAAGGCATGGCTTATCAGCTATGCCTTTTGTCATATAATAGAAATCGTATCGATTCCTCTCGTCATTTCCATTCCGACAGTCGCCGCATCGCAGAAAGTGAGCGAGTACGCAATTCCGGCAGATATTTTTATGTAGCGCGGATGTCGGCGGCCAAATAGCGGCCGGTATAGCCTGCCATATGTTAAATAAATGTTATTTTAATGTTTGTATTTGGTTTATTTATGACCTGGGTGTAGTGGTAATATTACTACCATCATTTTATTTAACACAAATTTAACTAAATAAGTGATATAATTTATCATAAATGTTCATTGATCACATTTATGTAACTTCAGCTACGTAACCTCTTCCATTTCTTTGTAATCTTCAACGGTGGAGAAACCCCCACCCTACAGAGAAGAAAAGGTAGAGCTATGAAATCTAACCTCGCATTACTTAAGGCATGTGCGGTTTCTGTTTGCATGCTGGCAACAATCCCTTCTTTCGCCGCGGAAAAATATGAAATCGCCGTGGTGGCCAAGGTCACCGGTATTCCCTGGTTTAACCGTATGGAAGTGGGCGTGAAGGAAGCGGCGCAGAAGCTCAACGTTAACGCTTACCAAACCGGCGCATCCACCCCGGATCCGGCCGCACAGGTGAAAGTGATTGAGGATCTGATCGCCAAGAACGTCAACGCCATTATTGTGGTGCCAAACGATGCCAGCGTGCTGGAGCCGGTGCTGAAGAGGGCCAGAGACAGAGGCATTGTGGTGCTGACGCATGAATCCCCGGACCAGCAGATCGGCCAGTGGGATATTGAAACCATCGACAGCGAGAAGTACGCGCAGGCGAATATGGATGAGCTGGCGCAAAGCATGGACGGCAAGGGCGGCTACGCCATTTACGTCGGCTCGCTGACCGTCCCCTTGCATAACGCCTGGGCGGATTACGCCATTAAATATCAGAAAGAAAAATACCCGGAGATGTTTGAAGTCACTTCGCGTTTGCCGGTGGCGGAAAGCATCGACAGATCGTTCTCCACGACGCAGGAGTTGATCAAAACCTACCCGCAGATGAAAGGCATTATCGGCTTTGGCTCACTGGGGCCGATCGGCGCAGGCCAGGCGCTGTCCAGGAAACGCGGCGGCGATAAGATTACCGTGGTGGGGATCGCCATGCCGTCTCAGGCCGCGCCTTACCTGATACGCGGCGATATCAAAAAAGCGCTGTTGTGGGATCCGAAAGATGCCGGTTATGCCGTCGTGACGGTGGCGGAGCAATTGTTGCGCGGTCAGCCGGTCACCGCCGATCTTGAGATTGAGGGACTGGGTAAGGCGGATGTCGACATGGACAACAAGGTTATTCGGTTTAATAAAATTCTGGAAGTCACTAAAGATAACGCTAAATCACTCGGCTTTTAATTGTCGTTAATTCGCCATGCCAGGGAAATTTAACTCATGCCGGGACACGGAATAGCGTGTCCCGCGCTTCAGTCGCTGCAAGAATAAGTTCGTACAGGTTAACGTTATGACATCATCCACCGCATTTATCACGCTGGAAAATATCAGTAAGAAATTTCCCGGCGTGCTGGCATTGGACCAGATCAACCTGACTCTGAATAAAGGCGAGGTACATTGCCTTGCCGGCCAGAATGGCTGCGGCAAAAGCACCATTATTAAAATTATTTCCGGCGTTTATCAGCCTGAAAAAGGCGCCGATATCGCGCTGGACGGTAAATTATTTCATTCCCTCACGCCGCAGCTCTCAGGCCATTACGGCATCCAGGTGATATATCAGGATCTATCGTTATTTCCTAATCTGACGGTGGCGGAAAATATCGCCATTCACCGTTATTTACCCGGCGGTCATTTCTGGGTCAGTAAAAAAGCGATGCGTCAGATTGCGCTGGACGCGATGGCGCGCGTCGGCGTACGCATTGATGCGGATAAAAAGGTGGAGAAGCTCTCCATTGCCGATCGCCAACTGGTGGCTATCTGTCGTGCTATCGCGGCCGATGCGCGGCTGGTGATTATGGACGAACCCACGGCCTCGCTGACGCGCCAGGAGGTGGACGGCCTGTTGCGCGTGGTCAATGAACTGAAGGCGGCGGGCATCTGCGTGGTGTTCGTCAGCCACCGTCTGGACGAGGTGATAGAAGTGGCTGACCGCATCAGCGTGATGCGCGACGGCAAACTGGTCGGCACCTGGCTGGCCGGCGAGCTGGATAGCCAGGAGCTGGCGTTCCTGATGACCGGCCAGCGCTTTCACTACAGCCATCTGCCGGCGCGTCCGGCGGCGGAGAGCACGCCGCTGCTGGAGGTTCGTCGCCTCAGCCGACCCGGTAAATACCATGATATCAATCTTGCGCTGCACGGCGGCGAGATTGTCTCGATTGTCGGCCTGCTGGGTTCCGGGCGTACCGAACTGTGCCTCAGCCTGTTCGGCATGACGCAGCCGGCAAGCGGTGAAATCCGGGTGTCGGGCCAACCGGTGCGGCTGCGCAACAACCGCGAGGCGGTGCGTCACGGCATCGGCTACGTCTCCGAGGATCGTCTGACCCAGGGGCTGATTATGGAACAGTCGATCTATGACAATACCATCGTGACGGTATTCGACCAGCTGCACACTCCGTTCGGGCTGCTGGATCATCAAAAGGCCGGCGCGCTGGTCGAGCGGCTGATTCGCGAGTTGAACATCAAGGTGTCCGACAGCGCGCTGCCGGTGAAAACGCTGTCCGGCGGCAACGCTCAGCGCATCGCCATCGCCAAATGGGTGGCGACGCAGCCGAAAATCCTGATCCTCGATTCGCCGACGGTCGGGGTGGATATCGCCAACAAAGAGGGGATCTATCAGATCGCCAAAGATCTGGCCGGGCTGGGTATGGCGGTACTGATGATCTGCGATGAGATCCCAGAAGCCTGCTACAACAGCCATCGGGTGCTGGTGATGCGCGAAGGAGAACTGGTCGCCGAGTTTTCACCCCGCGACAGCAGCGAACAACAGATAGCCGAGGTGGTGAATGGATAAGTCGTTTCTTGCCCGGCTGGCCGGGCGGCATGAGTTCTATCTGGGCGTGCTGGTTCTGCTGCTGGCGATTGGCCTTAGCGTGGGCACCGACGGGTTCCTGACGCTCGGCAATTTGACCGACGTCGCCACCAGCTACGCCATTCTCGGCATTCTGGCCTGCGGTCTGTTTGTGGTGCTGATCGCCGGCGGCATCGATATCTCATTCCCGGCGATTACCTCTATCGCGCAGTATGTGATGGCCAGTTGGATTATCCAGCACGACGGCAATTTCGCGCTGGCGTTCGCCATGGCCATCGCGGTGGGTTTGTTGCTTGGGCTGGTCAACGGGCTACTGGTCTATTGGTTAAAGGTGCCGGCGATCATTATCACCATCGCCACGCTTAACCTGTTTTACGGGTTGCTGGTCTACGCCACTAACGGCACCTGGCTGTACGGTTTTCCGGACTGGTTTATGGACGGCATCTACTGGTTTTCGTTCACGGCCGCCGACGGTTATGAATACGGTCTGACGTTGCCGCTGCTGTGCCTGTTGGCCGTGATTGTCGTCACCGGCGTACTGATGAACTTTACCCGCCTCGGGCGCCAGATTTTCGCGATGGGCGGCAACCGCGATGCGGCTTCGCGCCTGGGACTGAATCTGCTGCGGCTGCATTTTTACGTCTATGGCTACATGGGCGTGCTGGCTGGCGTCGCCGCCGTGGTGCAGGCGCAGATTACCCAGTCGGTAGCGCCTAACGCGCTGCTCGGTTTTGAACTGACGGTACTGGCGGCGGTGGTGCTCGGCGGCGCCAGCATGACCGGCGGACGCGGCACGCTGACCGGTACGCTGCTCGGCGTGGTGCTGTTGGCCTGTTTGCAGAATGGGTTGACGTTACTCAGCGTGTCCTCCTACTGGCACACGGTATTCAGCGGCGTCATTATCCTGATCAGTATCAGCGCCACCGCCTGGAACGAAAAACGCAAGCTGGCTAAGGAGTTATAACATGTCGCAACTCACCCGTTTGCTGCCCGGCGATCGCATCGTTCAGCTACAGGGCATGATTCTGATCGCGGTGGCGCTGTTGTTCGCCGCGCTGCTTGGCACGCGTTTCTTTAACGTCGGCAACTTCCAGTCGATGGCCTCTCAACTGCCGATCCTCGGGATGCTGGCGCTGGGCATGGGCATCACCATGCTCACCGGCGGTATCAATCTGTCGATTATCGCCGGGGCGAACGCCTGTTCGCTGGTTATGGCGGCCATTATCGTCAGCCATCCGGATCAACCGCTCTTTCTGGGGCTGGCGCTGCTGGCCGGGCTGGCGTTGGCCGTCGCCATCGGCCTGCTTAACGGCATTCTGGTCGCCTGGATCGGGGTTTCGCCCATCCTCGCCTCGCTGGGTACCATGACGCTGATCACCGGCCTGAATATCCTGCTTTCCAATGGCGCGGTGATTTCCGGTTTCCCGCCTGTCATTCAATACCTCGGCAACGGCGATATTTTCGGTATTCCGGTGGCGCTGCTGCTGTTTCTGTTGGTGGCGGCCGCGCTATGGCTGCTGCTGGAACATACCACCCTGGGACGCAGCCTGTATCTGGTCGGCTCCAATGAGCAGGCCACGCGCTTCAGCGGCGTGAATACCGCCCGCGTGCAGATTGCGGTCTATGTCCTCTCGGCGCTGCTGGGGTGGGCGGCGGCGTTGCTGATGATGGCGAAGTTTAACTCGGCCAAGGCCGGTTATGGCGAGTCCTGGCTGTTGGTGACCATCCTGGCTTCGGTGCTGGGCGGCATTAATCCGGATGGGGGATTCGGTCGCGTCATCGGGCTGGTGCTGGCGCTGATTGTCCTGCAAATGCTGGAGAGCGGTCTTAATCTGCTGGGCGTCAGCAGCTATCTGACCATGGCCCTGTGGGGCGGCGTGCTGATCCTTTTCATCGCATTACAGAATCGAAAAGCCTGATTTCGGGAGAAGAATAATGGCGAGTTACTTTATTGGCGTAGATGTGGGAACCGGCAGCGCGCGGGCGGGGGTGTTCGATCTCAATGGTCGAATGGTGGGACAGGCCAGTCGGGAAATAGAACTCTACCGGCCAAAGATGGACTTTGTGGAGCAGTCCTCGGACAACATCTGGCGCGCAGTGTGCAATGCGGTGCGCGATGCCGTTAACCAGGCGGACATTAACCCGATTCAGGTGAAAGGGCTGGGGTTTGACGCCACCTGTTCGCTGGTGGTGCTGGATAAGGAAGGCAAGCCGCTGACCGTCAGCCCCTCCGGCCGCAGCGAGCAAAATATTATCGTCTGGATGGATCACCGCGCCATCACCCAGGCTGAGCGTATCAACGCCACCCGCCATCGGGTGCTGGATTTTGTCGGCGGCATCATTTCGCCGGAAATGCAGACGCCCAAAATGCTGTGGCTGAAACAGCATATGCCGACCACCTGGAGCAACGCCGGCTACCTGTTCGACCTGCCGGATTTTCTCACCTGGCGCGCTACGCAGGACGCCACTCGTTCACTGTGCTCCACGGTGTGCAAATGGACTTATCTGGGTCACGAACAGCGCTGGGATAAAAGCTATTTCCAGCAGATCGGGCTGGAAGACGTGCTGGAGCATGACGCGGCGAAGATCGGCAGCGAGGTGAAAATGATGGGCGAGCCGCTGGGGCATGGTCTGACTCAGCGCGCGGCCGGCGAAATGGGGCTGATAGCCGGGACGGCGGTCAGCGTCTCGATTATCGATGCTCATGCAGGCACGCTCGGCACCATCGGCGCGACGGGGGTTTCCGGCGAAGTGGCGAACTTCGATCGGCGTATCGCGCTGATTGGCGGCACTTCCACTGGCCATATGGCGATGTCGCGCAGCGCACGTTTTATCGGCGGCGTATGGGGGCCTTATTATTCCGCCATTCTGCCCGAATACTGGCTGAACGAGGGCGGTCAGTCGGCAACCGGCGCCTTGATCGATCACGTTATCCAGTCCCATCCGTGTTATCCGGAGCTGCGCACGCAGGCGCTGACCAACGGCCAGACCATCTATGAAGCCTTGAATGCGTTGCTGCGGCGCATGGCGGGCGAGCCGGAGGATATCGCTTTTCTGACGCGGGATATTCATATCTTGCCTTACTTCCACGGCAATCGTTCGCCGCGCGCCAACCCGACGCTGACCGGCATCGTTACCGGGCTGAAGCTGTCGCGTACGCCCGAGGATATGGCGCTGTACTATCTGGCGACCATTCAGGCGATCGCGCTCGGCACGCGCCATATTATCGAGACCATGAACCATAGCGGCTACAGCATCGATACCATTATGGCCAGCGGCGGCGGCACAAAAAATCCGGTGTTCGTGCAGGAGCACGCGAACGCCACCGGCTGCGCCATGCTGTTGCCGGAAGAGAGCGAGGCGATGCTGCTGGGCGGGGCGATGATGGGGACAGTGGCCGCCGGGGTATTCGACACCCTGCCGGAGGCGATGAACGCCATGAGCCGCATCGGGAAAACCGTTACGCCGCAGACCAACAAGATTAAACAATATTACGATCGTAAATATCGCGTGTTCCATGAACTGTACAACGATCATATGAAATACCGGCAACTGATGCAGGAGGGCGCATGAGCGAACAACAGCAGGAATGGCTGCGCGCCACCCGCGCCTGGGATGTTTATAGCCGTGAGCTGGCGCAGCTCGGACAGCGCATTGACGCGCACACCTGGCAGCAGTTGCTGACGCTGCTGGCGCAGTGTACCGGGCGGATTGCGGTCACCGGCGTCGGGACGTCCGGTATCGCGGCGCGCAAAATCGCCCATATGCTGGCCTGCGTGGAGCGGCCGGCGATCTACCTGAACGCCACCGACGCCGCGCATGGCGATTTGGGTTTCCTGCGGCCGGACGATCTGATTATCCTGATTTCGCGCGGCGGCAACTCCGACGAGCTGACGCGTTTGCTGCCTGCGCTGCGGGCCAAAGGCGTCGGCATTATCAGCGTGACGGAAAACCGGCAATCCGAGATTGCGCGTGCCGCCAGGCTGGTTGTGCGCACCGGCGTGGAAAATGAGATCGATCCGCTCAATATGTTGGCGACGACGTCGATTGTGCTGGTACTGGCGATATTCGACGCCGCCTGCGTCTGCCTGATGGAACGCAGCGGCTATGATAAGGAAAATCTGCTGGCGGTGCATCCGGGCGGCGACGTGGGTAAGAGCCTGCGCGCCGCGGATTGAATTTAATCCTCTGCCGCGGGCGTTATGTCAGCGGCAGATAAAAATCGAAGCGGTGGCTTTTGGTTTCCAGCATGGACTGCGCCGGCACCCCCGCCAGCGGCGGCGCGTAGTCCGGCCGTTTCACCACTACGCGTTTTTTGGCCAGCCGCCGCGCGGGCGCCAGCAGTTCATCGGCATCGTCGTCAGCCCCCACCAGTGATTGAAACACCCGCATCTCTTTTTTCACCAGCGCGCTTTTTTGCCGATGGGGAAACATCGGGTCGAGATACACCACGTCCGGCGGCGGAGAGATATCGTCTAACGCATGCAGGCTGGAAGCGTGCAGCAGCGTCAGCCGCTCGCGCAGCCACGGGCCGATCTCCGCATCCTGATAGCCGCGCCGCAATCCGTCATCCAGCAGCGCCGCCACCACGGGATTGCGTTCCACCATGCGCACCCGGCATCCCAGCGACGCCAGCACAAACGCGTCGCGCCCCAGCCCCGCCGTGGCGTCGACCACATCGGGCAGGTAATCCTTTTTGATGCCGACCGCTTTGGCGACCGCTTCGCCGCGTCCGCCGCCGAAGCGGCGACGGTGCGCCATCGGCCCTGAGACGAAATCGACGTAGATCGCCCCCAGACGGGGTTCATCCTGTTTACGCAGTTCCAGCCGTTCCGGCGTCAGCACCAGCGCCATAACAGCGCCGGGATCGCAAACCAGCCCCCAGCGTTCGGCCAGCAAAGTCAAGGCGCCGCTGTCGGCGCCTTCCTCGGATAGTAGGCAGATTTTCATCCCTTGCTGCCATTCATCCTTTAATGCCGTAGTGATGCAGCATGGCATCCAGCTGCGGCTCGCGACCACGGAAGCGTTTGAACAGTTCCATCGGCTCTTCGGACCCGCCGCGCGACAGAATATTATCCAGGAACGACTGGCCGGTTTCGCGGTTGAAAATGCCTTCCTCCTGGAAGCGGGAATAGGCATCCGCCGCCAGTACGTCGGCCCACAGGTAGCTGTAATAACCCGCCGCGTAACCGCCGGCGAAGATATGGCTGAACGCGTGCGGGAAACGTCCCCAGCTTGGGCTTGGCACCACGGCGACCTGCGCTTTGATTTCCGCCAGCGTAGGCAGAATCTGCGCGCCTTTGGCTGGGTCGAATTCGGCATGCAGGCGGAAATCGAACAGCCCGAATTCGAGCTGACGCAGGATAAACAGCGCCGCCTGATAATTCTTCGCCGCCAGCATCTTATCCAGCAGTTCCCGCGGCAGCGGCTCGCCGGTTTCATAATGGCCGGAAATAAAGGCCAGCGCTTCCGGCTCCCAGCACCAGTTTTCCATAAACTGGCTCGGCAGCTCCACGGCGTCCCAGGGCACGCCGCTGATGCCCGCCACGCCCGCGGCGTCGATCCGGGTCAGCATATGGTGCAGGCCGTGGCCGAACTCATGGAACAGCGTGGTGACTTCATTGTGGGTGAACAGCGCCGGTTTACCGCTGACCGGGCGGTTGAAGTTACAGGTCAGGTAGGCCACCGGTTTTTGCAGTGAGCCGTCGCCTTTGCGCAGGTTACCGACGCAGTCGTCCATCCAGGCGCCGCCGCGTTTGTGTTCGCGGGCGTAGAGATCGAGATAGAAGCTGCCGCGCAGCTCGCCATCTTCGTCAAACAGATCGAAGAAACGGACTTCCGGGTGCCAGACGTCTACGTCTTTGCGCTCTTTGGCGCTAATGCCGTAAATGCGCTTAACCACTTCGAACAGCCCTTCGACCACGCGCTGTTCCGGGAAATAAGGCCGTAGCTGCTCATCGCTGATGGCGTAAAGATGCTGCTTCTGCTGTTCGCTGTAGTAGGTGATATCCCACGGCTGTAAATCCTCGACGCCGTAATGTTCTTTGGCGAAGGCGCGCAGCTGCGCCAGCTCTTCTTCCGCCTGGGGACGCGCGCGTTTGGCCAGATCGGACAGGAAGTCGATAACCTGCCGGGGATTTTCCGCCATTTTTGTGGCCAGCGATTTATGCGCATAGCTGTCGAAGCCGAGCAGTTGCGCCAGTTCGTGGCGCAGCGCCAACTCTTCCGCCATGATGTCGCTATTGTCCCATTTGCCGGCGTTCGGCCCCTGATCGGACGCGCGGGTGGCGTAGGCGCGGTACATTTCCTCGCGCAGCGCCTGGTTGGCGCAGTAGGTCATCACCGGGAGATAGCTGGGGATATCCAGCGTCAGCAGCCAGCCGTCCTGTTCTTTGGCTTCCGCCTGCGCTTTGGCGGCGGCCAGCGCGCTTTCCGGCAGGCCATCCAGTTCGGCGACGTCGGTTATCAGCTTGCTCCAGCCCATGGTGGCGTCCAGCACATTATTGCTGAACAACGAACCCAGTTCGGACAGGCGCGCGGCGATTTCGCCATAACGTTTCTGTTTTTCAGGCGGCAGGCCGATGCCGGACAGTTCAAAATCACGCAGCGCGTTATCGACGGCTTTCTTCTGCGCCACGCTCAGCTCGGCGTAGTGCTCGCCGTCTTTCAGGCTACGGTACGCCTGATACAGTCCGGCATGCTGGCCGACCCAGGTGCTGTATTCAGACAGCAGCGGCAGGCATTGTTCGTAAGCGGCGCGTAGCTCCGGGCTGTTTTTCACCGCATTCAGGTGGCCGATCGGCGAAAAGATGCGGCCGAGGCGATCGTCGCTGTCGGCCAGCGGCTGGCAAAGGTTATCCCAGGTAAAAGGGCCGGGTTGCGCCACCACGCGCGCTACGGTCTCACGGCAGGTTTCCAGCGCGGCTTTGACCGCCGGGACAATATCTTCTGTTTTAATCTTGGAGAAAGGGGGCAGGGTAAAGGGGGACAGTAATGGATTCGTCATAGCGCAGTCCTGATGTTATGGGATCGACAAGGCTGATAAATAGCTGATTGCTTATTAAGATGAGGTCAACGATGGTTAAAATCAATGGCGGCGGGCGCGATCGGCGTCAATTCATTCCCGCGCTCTGCTGTTGAAGCCTTGTCCGACCCGACGATCGCTTATCTTCCATCATGAAAAAATTTCAAGTTTGCCTGGCAGGGTGAAGAGTTTTCAGCTCAGCCGCGAAATGTTACGTGGTAGTCTCTTTGCATCATCTTAATTTTAAAATGAAAAATAGAGACTGAATCAATATGGCCACACAACAACAGACTCCTCCTTTTCGCGCCGACGTTGTCGGCAGCTATCTGCGTCCTCAGTATCTGCATGATGCGCGCGCTCAGTTCAGCAAAGGCGAACTGTCCGCCGCACAGCTCAAAAGCGTTGAAGATAAAGCGATCACCGAACTGGTTGAGAAACAAAAACGCGCCGGATTACAGGTGATTACCGATGGGGAGTTTCGCCGCAGCTGGTGGCATCTGGACTTTATGTGGGCGCTGAACGGCGTTGAAAAAGCCGCCATCTCCAAAGGATACGTGTTTGCCGATAAAGAGACGCGCGCGGAAACCGCCCGTCTGAGCGGCAAAATTTCCGGCGAGAACCATGCTTTTGTCGAACATTTCAAATTCCTGCTCCAGTTTGCCGAACCGGGTATCGTACCCCGCATGACGGTTCCCTCGCCGGCGCAATTTCTGGCAGAACTTCAACGTCCGGACAATATGGCGCAGACCCGCGAAATTTACCCGACGGAAGACGAACTGGTTGCGGATATCGCCGGCGCGTATCAGACGTTCATCAAAGAAATTTATGCCGCCGGTTGCCGCAATCTTCAGTTGGATGACTGCACCTGGGGCATGCTGGTCGATCCGAAATTTGCCGGCGCGGGCGCGGCGGATACGCCGAAATCCACCGACGACGGCTGCGGTTGCGGCCATTCCCATGGCGCAGCGCCGAAGAACGGCAAGGTCGGCGCGCTGGCCGAGCTGTATCTGAAAGTGAACAACGCCGCGATTGAAGGCGCGCCGGCGGATCTGGCGCTGACCACCCACGTTTGCCGCGGCAATTACCACTCATCCTGGGCCGCCAGCGGCGGCTATCAGCCGGTGGCCGATGTCCTGTTCGCCCGTGAAAATGTTTCAGCCTACTATCTGGAATTCGATACCGAACGCGCCGGCGATTTCTCGCCGCTGGCGCAGGTTTCCGGCGACAAACAGGTGGTGCTGGGGCTGATCTCCTCGAAGTTCGGCGAACTGGAAGATAAGCAGGCGGTGATCGACCGCATCAATGAAGCGACCCGCTATATTCCTCTGCAACGGTTGTGCCTCAGCACCCAATGCGGCTTTGCCTCCACGGAAGAGGGCAACATCCTGACGGAAGAACAGCAATGGGCGAAAATCGCATTGGTGAAAGCGATCGCCGACCAAGTGTGGGGCTGACCCGCTAATCGCTCTGCGGAGAAGGCGGCGATAAGCGCCTTCTCCGTTTCCGTCATCTATTCCCATCCTTACGAACTCAATTCCGTTACTCTGACCGCGCCTGTTTTTCTGCCAGAATCTTAAGACCTGCTCACCGTTATACGATTTTCCATCCTGCCGGGTATATCCGTTCATGAGGATATAACTGCATGCCAGCTCATTGATAGAACTGTTATTAGCGATATTTTCCGTTTGTCGGAAAATACGTTCTGATCATTTTTTATGCCAAAATATTGGCGTATATTTTACGAAAATTTATCAATCTTGAGGCCCATTTCATGGAAGAACAGTACACCACAATGACCAAAGCCGTACCCCAAGGTGAAGTAGTTTGTGTCCCCTCAAAACCAAGGCTGTATTTTCACCCGGACAGCGAAACGCTGTTAGCGGTAGATAGCGATGAATGCCATACGCTGGAGCAGGAAAGCAATACGCTGAACCTGCTGCTGGCTAGACGCATGGATGCCCTGCAACGCATCGAAACGTTGACTTCCGCGAGTGCTGCGCTGGACTGGACAAAAATAGTGGAACGCAATCGGTATACGGCCCAGTTGAAAGCGGAATACCAGGTGCTGGATGATGTTTGTAATCAACTCCGTAGCGAACTAGCCGACCTCTCCCCGGCCGATACTCTTCCCAAGGCCACTCTGCTGGACGAAAACAGTAAAAAGAACGCCATCGGCATCATGGAACTTATCGAAATTCATGGGGGTAAGCGCGGGGCGAAATATGTTTATGTGCGGTCGGATAAGATTAGAAGCCACTGGCGCCGCTACCGTCTGAATCGCGATGAGCAGAAAAGCGGCGGCAAGAGTTTCCTGAAAACGGTGGAATATGTCGGGGAAGACGGCCAGATGCGAACCCGTCAGAAAATTGACCCGGAGACGCTGAAAAAACAGGTGTCAACGTTGAAACCGTCCCTGAAGTTATGGGAGGCGAAACTGTTGGACGACCGCAGTGGCGTCTGGGGCCAATGGGCGCGGGAATTTAATGACAGCTTGAAAACAGACGGGTACGACGGCAAGCAGATGGCGTTCGATTCACAGGCGCAATTGATGCGCTGGGCATACGGCGCCGGGGTGAAATGCCTGCTTAACCCGTTTGAGGTGGATATTCGCACCGGAAAGCGCAGACCGATATCGGAGCTGAGCGGTAAGGTGAGCGCCTATGCCAATCTGGCGCTGGCCGAGGCGAAGAGCAGCGGAACGTTGTATCTGCCGGACAAGGCCGGGGTGAAAATTTGTTACCCGCTTGACCCGCAGAAAGTGCCGGGAGGCGGAACCGGCGTGCTCGGCACGCTGCGTTTTGACCTGACGTTGACGCTGTCGGGGAGCATCGGCGCGAGTCTGGGTATTGAGGTTGGGGTAAATATGGCGGCGGATCGGGCGAAAGGACTGCCGATGAAAGCATCGCTGGATGGCGTACCGGGTACGCGGCGGGTGGACGTGTCGAAGGCGCTGGAAGAGGTAAAACCCGGCGCGGAACTGAGCGTATTCGTAGGGGCGGAAGCCAGCGCCAATGTGTCCGGCGCGGTGATCTGGAAAAACCCGGACAATAAGGGCGAGGATAAATATAGCACGCTGGCGAAGGTGTCGCTGGGGGCAACGGTACAGGCTGGTATTGGGGGCAGCAGGGTGCTGCTGTTCAGTTATCAGGGGGGCAAGGTGCGGATACAGGTCAGCGGTGGGGTATGCTGGGGCACCGGTGGCAAGGGGGCCGTGCTGTTTGACGTCGACGGCCCGGCGATCATGACCGACTTTATGCCGTGCCTGACATATATGCTGCGCAATGCGGATTATCTCCAACTGATGCACATCATGTCGGCGGAAACCTATTACGGCTTCTGCGCCATTCCGCTGCTGGTCGGGATGTATGGGGTTAACCGACTAATTGATGGGGTGGAAGCAACATCTGAAAAATTGCAGGATAGTTTGAGAGATAGCTGGGAGGCGAAGGAGGCTCGGGTGGCGCTGATGGAGCGAATACTCAGCACCAAAGGCGACTGCCTGAAATATGCGCCGCCGGAGAGCAAAGGCGCGGCCATCGCCTCACTGATTGAAAGCAATTTCTGGGATCGGGCTGCCAGCCCCGCCAGCCATGCGGAAACGCCGTGCGAAGGCGGAACCATATTCAGCGCGCGCAAACGGGCGGTGCTGTACGTGCTGCGTTGGGTGCAGTCGAAGCGCGACTATGAAAATGTGATGCAGCATCTATCGAAAAAAGTAAGTGAAAAAGGCGATTGGCGGCAAAATGAACAACAGGTGGCGGCATTTCTGGGACAGGGAGAAACGCCGCGCACCTACGGCTCAGGCGGTTTTGTGCCGAACGCGGTCAATGTCACGATCGTGCCGAGCCACTACGCGCAGAATCTGCGGGACATTTATCAAAGCCTGCCGGACAGCGAGCGGACTCAGAGGGAGATTGAGAGCCAGTTGCCGCTGCAAGAAGTGCAGCCGATACTGATGTACAGCTGTACCAAACTTATTACGGCAATGCACGGAGCATAACGATGAACAGAAGACAATCAGGGTATTACGCGGCAATCGTGCTGACCGGGCTATTGCTGGGCGGCTGCAAGGACGAGCAAAAACAAGAGGCGGAACGGGCCGCGCTGGCGCAGACGTCGCTGGATAATATGATCATGGTAAAGGGCGGGCGTTTTCAGATGGGGGACTTCGGCCCGCTGGTGGGAGAAAAACTGCCGTTCAGCCCCGAACAGGATACCAAGCCGCTGCATTGGGTGGCGCTGTCGGACTTCCGGATGGGGAAATACCGGGTAACCTGGGGCGAATTTAACCGCTGGCTGGCGTTTCAGGGGCGGGATAAAAATGCTTATTACAAGCGCATCAGGGATAACGATGACAAGGATTTTGCCTCTGACAAGGTGAGGATTAGTGATAACTATCCGGCATCCGTAAACTGGCGCGACGCCCAAGCCTACTGCCGGTGGCTGGGGATGGAAAGCGGACGACGCATAGATTTGCCGACGGAAGCGCAGTGGGAGTACGCCGCCCGCAGCCGGGGACAGTTCTTGATCTATGCCAACAGCGATAACCGATATTACTATGGGAATGACAACGCACGGAATTTCACGCCAGTCATGAGGCCGGTGGGAAACTATGCCCCGAACCCGCTGGGTCTTTATGACATGATGGGAAATGGAACCGATTGGATTAATGACTGGTATGCGGCGGATTATTACCAACACTCGCCGGAAAAGGATCCGCAGGGGCCGAGAGAGGGTACAAAGAAAGTACAACGGGGATATCAGGGGGATCTAGATGGCGCTTATACCATCTATCGAGCCAAGCAAACTCCTGCTGATGAGAGTATAGGAAATGGCTTTCGCTGTGTCGAAAACTCGCCGTTGAAATAATGCCTGGCAAGGGGCGTATGCATAACAATGCAGGAAGCAGCATAACGATGAACAGAAGACAATCAGGATATTATGCGGCGATCGTGCTGGCCGGGCTATTGCTGGGCGGCTGCAAGGACGAGCAAAAACAAGAAGCGGAACGAGCCGCGCTGGCGCAGACGTCGCTGGATAATATGATCATGGTAAAGGGCGGGCGTTTTCAAATGGGGGACTTCGGACCGCTGGTGGGAGAAAAACTGCCGTTCACTTCTGACCAGGACAATAAGCCGCTGCACTGGGTGGCGCTGTCGGACTTCCGGATGGGGAAATACCGGGTAACCTGGGGCGAATTTAACCGCTGGATGGCGTTTCAGGGGCGGGATAAAAATGCTTATTACAAGCGCATCAGGGATAACGATGACAAGGATTTTGCCTCTGACAAGGTGAGGATTAGTGATAACTATCCGGCATCCGTAAACTGGCACGATGCCCAAGCCTACTGCCGGTGGCTGGGGATGGAAAGCGGACGACGCATAGATTTGCCGACGGAAGCGCAGTGGGAGTACGCCGCCCGCAGCCGGGGACAGTTCTTGATCTATGCCAACAGCGATAACCGATATTACGATGAGAATGACAACGCACGGAATTTCACGCCAGACCTGAAGCCGGTGGGAAGCTATGCACCCAATCCGCTCGGCCTGTATGACATGATGGGAAATGGAAGAGACTGGATCAATGACTGGTATGCGGCGGATTATTACCAGCACGCGCCGGAAAAGGATCCGCTGGGGCCGACAGAAGGAAAGGAGAAGGTTATCCGCGGGGATTTGGGCGATATTAGCAATACTTATACAGTATCAAGATTACAGCAAATTCCCTCCCATAACGGAACCGGGTATGTATTTCGTTGTGTCGAAAACTCGCCGTTGAAATAACGTCCGGCAAGGGCCGTATGCATAACAATGCAGGAAGCAGCATAACGATGAACAGAAGAAAATCAGGGTATTACGCGGCAATCGTGCTGGCCGGGCTATTGCTGGGCGGCTGCAAGGACGAGCAAAAACAAGAGGCGGAACGGGCCGCGTTGGTGCAGACGTCGCTGGATAATATGATCATGGTAAAGGGCGGACGTTTTCAGATGGGGGACTTTGGCCCCCTGGTGGGAGAAAAACTGCCGTTCAGCCCCGAACAGGATACCAAGCCGCTGCACTGGGTGGCGCTGTCGGACTTCCGGATGGGGAAATACCGGGTAACCTGGGGCGAATTTAACCGCTGGCTGGCGTTTCAGGGGCGGGATAAAAATGCTTATTACAAGCGCATCACCGACAATAAATATGCAAAATCCTTTTTACCCTATTTAGGTGATAACTATCCGGCATCTGTAAACTGGCACGATGCCCAAGCCTACTGCCGGTGGTTGGGGAAGGAAAGTGGCCGCAGCCTTGATCTGCCGACGGAAGCGCAGTGGGAGTACGCCGCCCGCAGCCGGGGACAGTTTCTTATTCTTGCCAACAGCGATAATTATTACATGATGGGCGAACCGGAAAAAAACTTTACATCAGAGCGAGCCCCAGTGGGGAGTTACTCACCAAATCCGCTTGGCCTGTATGACATGATGGGAAATGGAAGAGACTGGATCAATGACTGGTATGCGGCGGATTATTACCAGTACGCGCCGGAAAAGGATCCTCAGGGGCCGACTGAAGGACAAAAAAGGGTTGTCCGCGGATATCTGGGATCGATTGACGGAACATACACTATCTATCGGGGTAAACAGGCTCCCGCAGATGAAGGACCGGGGTATGGCTTTCGCTGTGTCGAAAACTCGCCGTTGAAATAATGCCTGGCAAGGGCCGTATGCATAACAATGCAGGAAGCAGCATAACGATGAACAGAAGACAATCAGGGTATTACGCGGCGATCGTGCTGGCCGGGTTATTGCTGGGCGGCTGCAAGGACGAGCAAAAACAAGAAGCGGAGCGGGCCGCGCTGGCGCAGACGTCGCTGGATAATATGATCATGGTAAAGGGCGGGCGTTTTCAGATGGGGGACTTCGGCCCGCTGGTGGGAGAAAAACTGCCGTTCAGCCCCGAACAGGATACCAAGCCGCTGCACTGGGTGGCGCTGTCGGACTTTCGGATGGGGAAATACCGGGTAACCTGGGGCGAATTTAACCGCTGGCTGGCGTTTCAGGGGCGGGATAAAAATGCTTATTACAAGCGCATCAGGGATAACGATGACAAGGATTTTGCCTCTGACAAGGTGAGAATTAGTGATAACTATCCGGCATCCGTAAACTGGCATGACGCTCAAGCCTACTGCCGGTGGCTGGGAACGGAAAGCGGACGACGCATAGATTTGCCGACGGAGGCGCAGTGGGAGTACGCCGCCCGCAGCCGGGGACAGTTTCTTATTCTTGCCAACAGCGATAATTATTACATGATGGGTGAACCGGAGAAGAATTTTACGTCAGATCTGAAGCCGGTGGGAAGCTATGCGCCCAATCCGCTCGGTCTGTATGACATGATGGGAAATGGAACCGATTGGGTTAATGACTGGTATGCGGCGGATTATTACCAGCACGCGCCAGAAAAGGATCCTCAGGGGCCGACTGAAGGACAGAAAAGGATTGTCCGCGGATATCTGGGATCGATTGACGGAACATACACTATTTATCGGGGTAAAAAAATTCCTTCCCATAATGGAACCGGATATGGCTTTCGCTGTGTCGAAAACTCGCCGTTGAAATAATGCCTGGCAAGGGGCGTATGCATAACAATGCAGGAAGCAGCATAACGATGAACAGAAGACAATCAGGATATTATGCGGTAATCGTGCTGGCCGGGTTATTGCTGGGCGGCTGCAAGGACGAGCAAAAACAAGAGGCGGAACGGGCCGCGTTGGCGCAGACGTCGCTGGATAATATGATCATATTGACCCGCTAATCGCTCTGCGGAGAAGGCGGCGATGAGCGCCTTCTCCGTTTCCCGCCTGCTATTTGCCCAATCTCAATCCGACGCCGCGTCAAACGCGCGTCCGCACCGATGAAAACACCGGGATCCTTTTCCGCGTCAGGCGGTTATGTTTATACTGTCGGCTATCGCTATGGCGGGTTGAAATTGATGTTGCCCCAACGCCCGGTCGTCGTCGTATCTCCCGCACATCGGTTTAATGGAATAACAAAGGAATAGCCGCATGACTCATCCCTCGCATCCTTCTCTGGCGATTGGCATCGATCTGGGAACGACCAATAGCCTGATTTGCGTCTGGCAGAACGGGAAAGCCCAGCTGATCCCGAATGCGCTGGGTGAGCATGCCACGCCGTCAGCGATCAGCGTCGACGAAGACGGCAGCATACTGGTCGGCAGACCTGCGGTTTCCCGCCTGACCACGCATCCACACCTGTCGGCGTCGCTGTTCAAACGCTATATGGGCAGTCAAAAGACCTTCAGACTCGGCGATCAAACCTTTTCGCCCACCGAGCTTTCAGCCATGGTGTTAAAGTCGCTTAAGGCGGATGCCGAAAGTTTTCTTGGCTGCGCCATTAAGGATGTGGTGATCTCGGTTCCCGCTTATTTCAGCGATGAGCAGCGAAAGCAGACGCGTTTTGCGGCGGAACTGGCGGAGTTGAACGCGGTGCGGCTGATTAATGAACCGACCGCCGCCGCGATGGCCTATGGCCTGCATACGCAGGAGCTGGGGCGGACGCTGGTGTTCGATCTGGGCGGCGGAACCTTTGACGTCACGGTGCTGGAATACGCCTTTCCGCTGATCGAAGTGCATAGTTCGGCGGGGGATAATTATCTCGGCGGCGAGGATTTCACGCAGGCGATAGTGAAAGCCTGTTTGCATCAGTGGAAACTGGATGAGCAAGCGATTCCGGCTGAGGATCTGGCCGGCTTGTATAGTCATGCCGAAGCCCTGAAATGCCGGCCGGGTTATCCTTTCACCGAACACAAGATGGATTGGCACTGGCAAGAACAAGGCTGGCCTATGGTTTCGGATGAGCCAACGATAGAAACGGCCTGGGTGCCGTTGCTGAACCGAATACGCGCGCCGATTGAACAAGCGTTGCATGATGCGCGCCTGAAGCCCGAACAACTGGATCACGTTGTGCTGGTGGGGGGAGCGTCGAAAATGACCGTTATTCAGAAGATGGTCGCCAGGCTTTTCGGCAAGCTGCCGTATCAGCATCTGGATGCCGACACGGTGGTGGCGCAGGGCGCCGCGGTGCAGGCCGCCTGTCGGCTGCGTGAACAGGATATCGAGGAAGTGATCCTGACCGATGTCTGTCCGTATACGTTAGGCATCAGAACGGCAAACGATACGCAGGACGGCCTTTTTTCGCCGATATTAGAGCGCAATACCGTCGTGCCTACCTCGCGGATAGAGACCTTCTCCACGTCTTCGCCCGGTCAGGATAACATCCGCATCGCCATCTATCAGGGGGAAAGCCCCTATGTCGCCAATAACGTTTTTATCGATGAATTCGATATGTCGATAAAACCACAGGCGTATCACCAGTCTATCGATGTTCGCTTTAGTTATGACATCAACGGACTGCTTGAAGTGGATGTTAATTTGCCGGATAGCGGAGACACCTTCACCAAGGTGATTGACCGCAGTCCGACGGGATTAAGTCAGCAGCAACAGCAGACCAGCCGACAGCGATTAAAGGCGTTGAAAATTCACCCCAGAGATAATCTGATCAACCGCAATTTACTGGCTCGGCTGGAGAAGGCCTGGGCGCAGTCCCGGACGGATGAGCGCGCGCTGGTCGGCGCCTGGCTACGTGAGTTCGAGCAGCGGCTGGCGCAACAGAATACGCCGGCGATTGAAGAGACGCGGCGGCGCATTGAGCAAAGCCTGGATGAAATAAAACGGTAATTCGATAAAGCGGCACACGGCTGTACCGCTTTATCGGGCGGCTCAGGATGCGTCGCGCGCCTGCGATTGCGGCGGGCCATATTTATTCCACTGCTTCGAACCGGGCGAGAGTAGCGGGAGCAAGAGAAATATCGGCAACAGCATCGCCACGAACGCCCCCGTTCGCGGCGAGGCCATCCCCATATCATTAAATCGCCGACTTGTTGCGATAAACATATTGCAGATTATCAGCAATGACGTCATAAAGAGGTGAAAGGGGGTGTCCAGGGGGAGCCAGGAGCCTGCGTGGCTGATAAGCATGCTGCCCAGCCCGGCCTGAAGCAGATATCCGCGGCGATTGAGGCGGGTGTCGATGCGCCAGAACTGCCATGCGTGACTCGCTTTGGCCGACGTATCCCTAAACCCGCTTTCCCGTTGTTCAGTCAGTTGCAGCAAGATTCTGGCTATCAGCCGCAGGGCGATATCTTCATGCGGATCGTTGACGCATGCCAGCAAAAACGTCTGGTCGCTATTAATCGGTAACGCGTCGTCCCGCATAGACATACGGTGGAGGATGTCGCCTGTTTGCCTGGCCTTTTTATCCCCGGAAAGCTGTTTTAACAGCGCTGGAAAGTTGCGTGACGGCCCGGCAAGCAGCGCATTTCTGATTTGCTCCTCCAGTTCGGTTTTGACCTCCAGTTGTTCCAGGTGGCGGCGATGCTGTTCGGCTGATTTTCCTTCGTCCAGAAATGCGTAAAGGGCATGGAAGAAAAGCTGATAAATAACCGGGGATTGCGCCAGCGTTGCCGGCCAGCGCCGGTTTTCACGGTAGAAACCGGCGGCGGTGGAAAAAAGGGTGCTTTCCTGATTATCGATATATTCTTCCGGCGACACCGGCAGCTTCAGCCAACAGTGGTAATGCAACGGATCGCTCAGCGTCAATCGTTGCGTCAACGTCGTGACAGGCCCTTCCTGCTGATTGTCCGTCTCATCGAATAGCTTAACGAGCGAATAGGCCGGGTGGGCGGGCGCAGACTGGGGCAGCGCCGATCTGGCGGCGGCGATGATGTCATCCTGCGGATCGTTGAGCATGATGATCAAGAGGATGGCCAGCCGCAACGCATCCCGGGCGCTGATATTTTCTCCGGCCTTGGCAAGATCAATCTCCACCTCCGGCAGCAGATCGGCCAGACAATCTTTTATCGGTTCAATCCGCTGCTGCGGCAATTCGCCGTTATAAAGTTTCCGCAGGCTGGCCGGCGGCAAGGCGCGAAATTGCCGCAGCCAGACCTGAGCCTGCTGCCAACTGGCGGAATTTACCTCGGTGAACGCTTCGGGCAGCGGGGATGCCGCATCGGTCAGCCAATGGGTAAACGACTGAATAATCGCCGATGACGCCAGCCAGGACAGCCGCTGCGCCGCCTGCGCCTGCAATCCCTGGAGAATCAGCGCGTGCAGCGGGTCTTCCGGCAGCGGTTGATCGAGGATGTCCTGCAACAGGCGCTCATCGCCCAGCGTCAGCATGCAGGCATGCCAGTAGAGCGTCTGGGTGATGTCGGCGCCGTCGTTTTGCAACAGGTGGCGGTAAATGGGCAATACATCCTGCCTGCCCAGCTTCCACAATATATAGTCTTGCGCCTGCGGGTTCGGCGACTGCTGTAGCGCCTGCCCCCAACGCGTCATCATTTGCGTATTCTGTTGCGCGATAAAGAAGCGTTGTTGCGGCGCATCAATCGGCAGTCCCGCCAGATCCGGTGCCGGCGTAGGGTTGAACGACTGAATCAGCAAGGGCAGCAGATCGTTCTGATAGCGGGCGCACCAGCTCAGCAGCCACTGTTCGGCTTGCGCATGACCGTTACGCTGATACAGCCTGAGCCAAAGCGTCAAGGCCTGTCGCTCGTCGCTGCACAGGGAACAGTGGCGGGCGGCAAGATACAGCCAGTCATCGTCTTCCGGGTTTTCCGCCATCTGTTGCAGGCAGTAATCCCGCAACTGGGCGCAGGGCTCTTCCGCATGGCTGTGCCAGCGGGCTAAGCGGCGCATCAAGTCCGGGGTATCGGGCCAGTAAATGGTTGTGGCGCTGCGCAGGTGGGCTTTCAGCATAAACCGCGGACGGTTCCAGAACAGACCGTTGCCCTGCTGAAAGTAGAAAATCGTTTGCAACTGCGCCGGCAGACTAAGGTGCGATAAAAGTGAAAAATCGAACAGGTCGTCTTGCTCAAGCGAGTCCAGAAAGTCTCTGATCTCCTCCGTTGGGGCCTCGGCCAGTTCGTCCAGACGCTGTTGCCAGCGCATACGATCGGCCAGTATCCGGGCGCAGCGGTTTGACAGGCCGGGCTCCTGATAAAGACGTTGCAGCATGGGCCAGCGGAGACGATCAATCACGTCGACATCGTGCTGGTTCAGCAAATGAATATAATGCTGCCAATATTGCGCGACGCACCGCTGCGCCGGATTGCTCAGCAGTTGGTCGAAGGCGACCTGTAGCGGCGTTAATTCACTATCGGCTTGCGGGGAGACGGCTTCGTCTTTCGCGTGCTCTTCCGGCGGCGTTTGCGCCAGTTTACAGGCGGTATCGTAGGCCTGACGCAGCCGTTTGAAGCCCTCAGGATCGGTTTCCGGGTGGAATTTCGGCACCGTTTGCCGATAAGCCTGACGAATAATGTCCAGGTCTTGCGTTGGCTCAATGCCTAACAACTGCCAGCACTGGGTGTCCATTATATTTCTGCTCCCGATAGCGACTCAGGTTTGTCTATTTGTAAGATATCCATATCCCAGTCGAGGTCATGCACCGGACTGTCGGGATGGGTGTAGAGCGAGCCGATTTGGTTGATGTAGTTAGACGTCTGGGTGTAATGGCTATAGGCATAACGTTGCAGCGTCGGATCGTCTTCATCCGAGGCGAGCCAGTAGGTGCGGCCAACGAAAAACGCGGCGAAATAATTCTGCCAACTGCGGTAGTAGTAGCGGGCGCGGTCGGCCAATCGGGTATGGATCCACAGGCTTTCCGTTTCGTTCAACCATCCGTTTAACACGCCAATCCGGCTCAGAAAGCTCATTCTCCCCAGATCCCAGGCGCGTATGCCGCCTTCGCCGCACAGCGCCGCCGTTTCGCCGACCAGCGTCATCACCGCCTGCTGCTCCGGCGGTTGATGAGCGCAGTAATCCTGCCACTCCGCCAGTGATACGTGGTGCCACAGAAAATAATGGTACGCCAGATGCTCCGCATGACCGTCATCGGTCATTCTGTTGATCATGGCGATCAACGCCTCACGGGTATCGATTCCCCAGGAACTGTTAATCTCAGCATCCGTTCCTGGCGGATAAAACGAATGATCGCGGTAATTGGCGGTACATTGGATATTAAGCGCAACCATCGGCGCGGAAAGCGCCAGTAACCAACGCTCATTTTCAGGTTCCATGTCAGTTAATGTCCCATTTCATCACTTGTGGCGGAAAATCGTACTTCATGTTGGTGAATATCGATAGCTTTCTATAGGTTAAAAGCGGCGATGTTTAAAATAAAAGTAATAAAAATCATATTGAAGCCGGTGGTTCTCCATCGGTATGGCGCCGAGGCCGTATTGTGAGGATATTTTTCCCGACAGACCGTTTATACTGTGCGCTATGGCTTTTCTTTCCTGTTTACTGTGTTTTCTGGCGCGTTGAGGTCGCTGCGGGCCGACATGGGGGAATAAAAAAGCATTAACTGATTTTTCTCATAAGATATCTCACCGGAAAGCAAGAGTCGCTATGCTAAGTTACCGCCATAGTTTTCACGCCGGCAATCATGCCGATGTAGTGAAACACACCGTTCAGAGCCTGATCATCACCGCGCTGAAAGAAAAAGAAAAACCCTTCCTGTATCTGGATACCCACGCGGGCGCCGGACGCTATCAATTGAGCGGCGAGCATGCGGAGCGCACCGGCGAATATCTGGACGGTATCGCTAAAATCTGGCAGCGCGACGATATCCCCGACGAGCTTGCCCCTTACATGCAGGCGGTTCGCACCTATAACCATAACGGTCAGTTGCGCTATTACCCCGGTTCTCCGCTGATTGCCCGCCAGCTGCTGCGCGAGCAGGACAAAATTCATCTGACGGAGCTGCATCCGAGCGATTTTCCGCTGTTGCGCAATGAATTTCAGAAAGATGCCCGCGCTAAAGTCTTACGCGAAGACGGCTACCAGCAACTGAAGTCGCAGCTGCCGCCGCTGTCGCGTCGCGGTTTTGTGCTAATCGACCCGCCGTATGAACTGAAGACGGATTACCAGGCGGTGGTTAAAGGTATTCAGGAAGGTCATCGGCGTTTCGCCACCGGGGTGTTCGCCCTGTGGTATCCGGTGGTGCTGCGTCAGCAGATTAAACGGCTGCTGAAAGATCTGGAGGCAACCGGCATCCGCAATATCCTGCAAATTGAGCTGGCGGTGCTGCCGGACAGCGATCGGCACGGCATGACGGCTTCCGGAATGATTGTGATTAATCCGCCGTGGAAGCTGAAAGCGCAAATGGAAAACGTGCTGCCCTGGCTGCACAAGGCGCTGTCGCCGGCCGGCACCGGACACATCAGCGTTGAACAGATCGTGCCGGAATAATTCGGCGGACTAACCGCCCTGCGGCGCAGGGCATTAAACCCGGAACGTCGTCAGGTCGGCGGCTATCTCCGTGGCCGGGAAAATCGCCCGGCACTCCGCCAACAGCCGTTCGCTGTCTTCCTTACCGTATCGCGCGCTGATGTGGGTGATGATCAAACGCCCCGCACCGGCTTCCCGAGCCAGCGTCGCCGCCTGCTCCGTCGTGGAATGGCCGCGCTTGTTGGCGCTCTCGGCCATATTGGCCTCCATCGTCGCTTCGTGTACCATCACATCCACCCCGGCGGCCAGCAAGCGTCCGGCTTCCGACGGGCGGGTATCGCCGAATATCGCGAGCGATCGGCCCGGCGTGGACGGCCCGAGGTAATCGGCGCCGTTTAAGGTACGCCCGTCCTCCAGCGTGACGGATTCGCCTCGCTTCAATTGCTGAAACCAGGGGCCGGAGCGAATGCCCTCTTGGGTTAGCCGCGCGACGTCCAGCGCGCCGGGTTTAGGCCGCTCTTCGATGCGATAGCCGACGCAGGTCAGCGTGTGCGACATCGGATAAGCCGTCACTACGCGGCGCTCGTCTTCACAGACCGCGCCGGATATGATCTCGACCACTTCCAGGGGATAGGTGAGATAAGAGCCGCTCAGGCTCAGCGCATTGTCGATAAAGGTTTTCAGCCCGGCGGGGCCGTAGAGCGTCAGCGGCGTCTGACAACCGACCATCGAGCGGGAGCACAGCAGGCCGGGCAGTCCAAACAGATGATCGCCGTGTAGGTGCGTGATGAAAATTTTCTCGATCTTGCCGGCGCTTAAACGCGTATGCAGCATCTGATGCTGCGTGCCTTCTCCGCAGTCGAACAGCCAGAAGGCGGAGCGCGAGTCTTGCAGGTTCAGCGCCAGGCTGGTTACGTTGCGCCCTTTCGTCGGGATGCCCGCGCTGGTGCCTAAAAATATCAGTTCCATGGTGAAACGCTCCGATCAATTAACTTTGTTTGACGTCTTCCCAGCATAAATCGAACCGCGCCAGATACTTGCGCAGCCGGTCGGCGTCGTTCGGGTTTTTTTTCTGCTGACGAGAGACGGCGAATAGCCGGCGGCCCGCTTCCGACAGGCTGCTGGCCTGACGGCACACGCTCAGCACGCTTTCCAACTGGAGACGGTCGAACAGATCGCATTCGCCGACGCTCTCCGGCAGTGGCGCGCGCTCGGCGTCGCCGGGCGTCCACTGCCGCCGCAGGCGCGAGATTTCTTCGTCGACCAGCGCGGGGGTAATGCGACCGTTTTCGGCCAATGTCGCCATTCTGACCACGCTGGCGCTCAATTCTCGGAAATTGCCGCGCCACGGAGCCTGCGGCGAGCAGGCGAATCCCACAAATCGCTGGCGCGCTTCGCGGTCGAAACGGACTTGCAGCTGCTGCGTCTGCGCAAAGCGCTGTAGCTCAAAGTCGATATTCGGCTCGATATCTTCACGCCGCTCCGCCAAGCCGGGGAGGGGAAAGGTCCACATATTGATGCGGGCATAGAGATCGTCACGAAAACGGCCGGCTGCGACCCAGCTCGGCATATCGCGATGCGTACCGGCGATCAGTTGAAAATCGCTGCTGACTTCCTTATCCGAACCGAAGGGAAAGAAGGTTTTTTCTTCAATCGCTTTCAGCAGCATGGCCTGCTCATCCAGACCCAGTTCGCCGATTTCATCCAGAAACAGTATGCCGCCGTCCGCTTCCCTCAGCAGTCCGGTTCGCGCCTGCTGTGCGCCGGTAAACGCGCCCCGCGCGTGTCCGAAGAGCGTCGACATCGCATTGTCGCCCCGCAGCGTCGCGCAGTTGACGGCGACGAAGCGCCCGGAAACCTGATGGCGAGCGGCTTTTAATTCGTAGATGCGCCGCGCCAGAAAGGATTTTCCCGCGCCGGTCGGGCCGGTGAGCAACAACGGCGCGGAAGAACGCAGCGCGACGCGCTCGATTTGGTCGATCAACGCGTTGTACGCCGCGTTGCGCGTCTCAATGCCCGCTTTCAAAAACGAAGCCGAAGCCTGCTGCTCCCGTTGAAAGCGGCTCGTCAGCGTCGCGTAACGGCTGAGATCCAGATCGATAATCGAATAGACGCCGGCCGGGGAAGGCGTGCCTTCACGGGAAGCCGGACTGGTCTGCAACAGGCAGGCCGGCAGGTAGCGCGCCTCCGTCAGCAGAAACCAACAGATCTGCGCCACGTGGGTGCCGGTGGTGATATGCACCAGATACTCTTCGTTCTCGGTGTCGAACGGATAGCGGGCGGCGAAGTCGAGGTACGCGGTGTAGACCTCCTCAAAATCCCAGGCGTCTAGCAAATCGACGGCATGCAAACGCACTTCGGTTGCGGGCGACAGCTCGGCGATGTCCGCCTGAACCTGTTCCGCCAGACCGATGTGGCGCGGCGGATACATGAGTTCCAGCCGGTCCACCGGCAAATCGGGCTGTTGGCACAGTGCGACGGTCGGCCGCCATTTATTCAAGCGGTTGGCCCGTTTGCCGCGTTTATCCAGGACGGTGCCTAGCGTGCCGATCACCACTCTGCGCTTCATACTTATCCTTATTTATAAATTCTTATCTATAAGAATAATCCATTCGTGCAGGTCAGAATAGCATGGTATTAGCGCAATAAATTAAAAAATGATAATTATCAGCATCTTATAATTTTTTCGGCGAATTCCTTCCTGTTGGCACGCTTCTGGCAATACCTCTCTCGTCTACACGCTGGTTTTGCAGTGGTTCAGCGCCACGCCGGCATTCAAGGAGCGGCTTCGCGCCGCTTTCCTGTGGATGTTCCGCCGGCCGTAGCCGACTCGATAAATGGTTAACTCGGCTTCGAATCCCGAATATCGCACCTCGATATTAATAATTGAAAAAAATAACCCTCCCGCAACCGGGAAGTTGACGGTTGCCTCACGGGAAGACCGACCGACGCGCCGGGCGGCAGGCAGAAGACTGAGTCGTTCCATCAGGAACCCTGAGTTTTCCCCCTGCGGCT
This sequence comes from Brenneria sp. L4-2C, assembly GCF_040240335.1. Lineage (NCBI taxonomy): Bacteria > Pseudomonadati > Pseudomonadota > Gammaproteobacteria > Enterobacterales > Pectobacteriaceae > Brenneria > Brenneria sp. L4-2C. The sequence continues at coordinate 76,155 of NZ_JBEIAC010000015.1, forward strand.
TCGCCCCGACGTCCGTCTCCCTGTGTGCCGGAGGGCTCATCAGGAGAAAGAAATTAATGTTTAAGTCCATAACAATTCGTAAAGGTCAGTTGGGTTTAGTGAGCAAAGACGGCGATTACCTGCGGGTATTGGAAGCGGGTCGACACCGTATTCCCCGCTGGTTTAATCGACAGAAAATCGACGTCGTGTCTCTGAATGGTTCTGAAGTGCCGGCGCCTCTGGACGACTACCTGCGCCAGTACCATCCGGAGTGGGTAAAGCAGTTTTGTCTGGATGTGGTGTTGCCGGAAGAGGCGATCGGGCTTCGCTATGATCATGATGTGCTACAGGAAATCCTGCCGCCCGCCACGCGCCGGCTTTACTGGCGTAAGGATGAGCATCAGCGCGTCGAACTGGTGAAAACCGACGACATCCGGGTGCCGGACGCGCTCGTGTCCGCGTTGTTGCAGCCGACGCTGCGCCAGCGACACGTGATTGGGCATGCCGGCGTCTTGCTGGCGCAGGTGCCGGCCTGGCATCTGGGCCTCTTGAAGGTCGATGGGGCGGCGCAAGAATTGCTGCCGCCGGGCGTAAGCGGCTACTGGCGTTTTAATCACAGCGTCGAGGTGGAGCTGGTGGATACCCGTCAGCAGGCGCTGGAAGTGAGCGGACAGGAGATTTTGACGCGCGATAAGGTCAACCTGCGGCTGAATCTGGTGGCCAACTGGCGCTACAGCGATGTTTTGACGGCGTTCGGTCAGTTAACGAAACCGGTGGATTCGTTGTACCGCGAGCTACAGTTCGCATTGCGTGAAGCCGTGGGAACCCGCACGCTGGATGAACTGCTGGAAAACAAGCAAATCATCGATGAACGGGTCAACGCGCAGGTCCGTGAAAAAATGGCGGGTTACGGCATCGACGTGGTTTCTCTGGGCGTGAAGGACATCGTGCTGCCGGGCGATATGAAAACCATCCTGTCTCAGGTGGTGGAAGCGGAAAAGGCGGCGCAGGCCAACGTGATACGACGCCGGGAAGAAACGTCGGCGACGCGTTCCCTGCTGAATACCGCCAAGGTGATGGAGAACAACCCGGTCGCGCTGCGCTTGAAAGAGCTGGAAACGCTGGAGCGCGTGGCGGAACGCATCGATAAAATCTCCGTGTACGGCGGGTTGGATCAGGTGTTGAACGGATTGGTGAATTTAAAGGGCGCGTAGTCCGCCGCGGGGCGGCGGCGACGTTTCTAACGGGAGGATAGGGATATGACATTGGCATCTCAGGGCGTCAGCGAAATGATGACGCATCAGATAAACGAGGCGCTGGACGAGGTGGAGCGGACGTTCGATGTCCGCATCCTGTACGCCTGTGAATCCGGCAGCCGCGGCTGGGGATTCGCATCGCCGGACAGTGATTATGATGTCCGATTCATCTACGTTCATCCGCCGGAATGGTATCTGCGGGTTGAACCGCAGCGTGACGTGATCGAATGTCCGCTGACTGCGGAGCTGGACGTGTGCGGTTGGGAATTGCGAAAGGCGTTGGCGCTATTGAAGCGGGGCAATCCTACCCTTATCGAGTGGTTGGATTCGCCGGTGGTCTACCGGCAGGAGGATGTCGCCACAGACCGGCTGCGACAGTTGCTCCCCGGCTGCTTTTCCGCGCTCAAGGCGAGTCATCATTACCTCTCCATCGCGGGCAAAAACTTTCGCACCTATTTGCAGGATGAGCGCGTGCGGCTGAAAAAGTATTTTTACGTGCTGCGATCGCTGCTGGCGGTGCAGTGGATTGCACAGGGAAAGGGGGCGCCGCCCATGCAGTTCGAGGTTCTGCTTAACGCGATGGTAACGGACTCTGCGCTGCTGGAGGAGGTTGGTGCGCTGCTGAAAATAAAACGCAGCGCGGTAGAAACGGATACGGTGGCGCGGCAACCGCATCTCCATGCGTTTATCGCGCGATCGCTGGAGAGCGCGGCAGTGACATCGCAAACGGCGAAGGACGAACGCATCAATGCCGCGTTGGATCGCCTGCTGTTTGAGACCGTGCTGACAGGCGTTTGACGTTGCGCGAGGCCCCGTAAGGCGGCCTCGCCTATTTCATTGATTTCAAAAATCGTCGCAAGGCGCTTTGCGTTTCGGACTACAATCAGGCTGCGATCTTTGCCGGAATAAGATATCTGGCATTACACTCTATATAACTTTTTATTCACACAATTTGGATCTCTCAATGACTAAACATTATGACTATCTCGCCATTGGCGGCGGCAGCGGCGGCATTGCCTCCATTAACCGTGCGGCCATGTACGGCAAGAAATGCGCGTTGATTGAAGCCAAATATCTGGGCGGGACCTGTGTGAACGTAGGCTGCGTACCGAAAAAGGTGATGTGGCATGCAGCGCAGATCGCCGAGGCGATCCATCAGTACGGCCCGGATTACGGCTTTGATACCACGGTTAACCGGTTTGACTGGGGGACGCTGATCAAAAATCGCAGCGCCTATATTGACCGTATTCACCAGTCTTACGATAACGTGCTGGGTAAAAACAAGGTGGACGTGATTCAGGGCTTCGCCCGCTTTGTCGATGCCCATACCGTCGAGGTAAACGGCGAAAAAATCACCGCCGACCATATTCTGATCGCCACCGGCGGCCGTCCGACGCGCCCGGATGTACCCGGCGCCGAATACGGCATCGACTCCGACGGATTCTTTGAGCTGGATGCGCTGCCGCAGCGCGTCGCCGTCGTCGGCGCCGGCTATATCGCGGTTGAACTTGCCGGCGTGGTGAACGCGCTGGGATCGGAAACGCACCTGTTTGTGCGTAAACAGTCGCCGCTGCGCAGTTTCGACCCGCTGATTGTCGAGACGCTGGTCGAGGTGATGAACAGCGAGGGGCCGACGCTGCATACCGGCTCGATTCCCAAAACCGTGGTGAAAAATGCCGACGGCAGCCTGACGCTGCAACTGGAAAACGGCAGCGAACAAACCGTCGATTGCCTGATTTGGGCCATCGGCCGCGAGCCGGCGACGGATAACCTCAACCTGAGCGCGGTCGATGTCGCGCTGGATGAAAAAGGCTATATCCAGGTCGATCGCTTCCAGAATACCAGCGTGCCGGGCATTTACGCCGTGGGCGACAATACCGGCGCGGTAGAGCTGACTCCGGTCGCCGTCGCCGCCGGCCGCCGTTTGTCGGAGCGTCTGTTTAATAACAAACCTGATGAGCACCTGGATTACAGCAACATTCCGACCGTGGTATTCAGCCATCCGCCGATCGGCACCGTCGGGCTGACCGAACCGCAGGCGCGCGAACAGTACGGCGACGATAAAGTGAAGGTGTACACCTCTTCCTTTACCGCCATGTACACCGCCGTAACCCAGCATCGCCAGCCGTGCCGCATGAAGCTGGTGTGCGTCGGCAAAGAAGAGAAGATTGTCGGCATCCACGGTATTGGCCTGGGTATGGATGAGATGCTGCAAGGTTTTGCGGTGGCGCTGAAGATGGGCGCGACCAAAAAGGACTTCGACAACACGGTGGCTATCCACCCCACCTCCGCGGAAGAGTTTGTCACCATGCGCTGAGAGAGAGACGCAGCAAACGCGTTCTGAACAGGCGCCCTGATAATGTGATTATCAGGGCGTTTTTTTATGCCGGGCCAACCGACGCGGGATAGACAAAGCGGATTGGACGGAAAGAAAAACCGACCGGTGTGTTGCACCGGTCGGGGGGAACTACGCGTTGCGGCCTGCGTGATTACGCCAGATCAAAGCGATCCAGGTTCATCACTTTGTGCCAGGCGGCGACAAAGTCCTGTACGAACTTCGCCTGAGCATCCGCGCTGGCATACACTTCCGCCAGGGCGCGCAACTGGGCGTTGGAACCGAACACCAGATCGGCGCGCGTCGCGTTCCATTTCACTTCTCCGCTGTGGCGATCGCGTCCTTCATAGCGGTTTTCGCCCGGCGAAACGGCTTGCCACGTGGTGCTCATATCCAGCAGGTTGACGAAGAAATCGTTGGTCAGCGTGCCGGGGCGATGAGTAAAGATACCGTTGTCGGAGCCGTCGGCGTTGATGTTGATCGCACGCAGGCCGCCAATCAGCACGGTCAGCTCGGGCGCGGTCAGCGTCAGCAACTGGGCCTTATCGATCAGCGCCGCCTCGGCGGGCGTCGCCAGTCCGGCCGCCTCGTAGTTGCGGAAACCGTCCGCGGCCGGCTCAAGTTTGGCGAAGGAATCAATGTCCGTCTGTTCCTGCGAGGCATCGGTGCGGCCGGGCGCGAACGGCACCGTTACCGCATAGCCTGCCGCCTGCGCCGCCTGTTCGATGCCGGCGTTGCCCGCCAGCACGATCAGATCCGCCAGCGAGACCTGTTTACCGTCGCTCGCTTCCTGATTGAAGTTGCGCTGGATGGCTTCCAAAGTACTCAGCACTCTGGCCAGTTTTTCCGGCTGGTTGACCTCCCAGTCCTTCTGCGGCGCCAGACGTATGCGTGCGCCGTTGGCGCCGCCGCGCTTGTCGCCGCCGCGGAAGGTGGAGGCCGAGGCCCAGGCGGTACCGACCAGCTCGGACAGGGTCAGACCCGACTCCAGCGCTCTGGTCTTGAGCGTCGCGGCGTCCGTTTCGTCAATCAGAGAATGATTGACGGCAGGCAGCGGATCCTGCCAAATCAGCTCTTCGCCGGGAATTTCCGGACCGAGATAGCGCGAGCGCGGCCCCATGTCGCGGTGGGTCAGCTTGAACCAGGCGCGGGCGAACGCCTCGGCGAAAGATTGCGGATCTTCCAGGAATCGACGCGAGATTTTCTCGTAGATCGGATCAACGCGCAGCGACAGATCGGTCGTCAGCATGGTCGGCTTACGCTTTTTCGCCGGATCGTGCGGGTCGGGAATGATCGCTTCGGCGTCCTGAGCTTCCCATTGGATCAGGCCGGCCGGGCTGCGGGTCTGGACCCATTCATATTTGAATAAGTTTTCGAAGAAGTAGTTGCTCCACTGCGCCGGCGTCTGCGTCCAGATGACTTCCAGGCCGCTGCCGATGGCGTCGTTGCCGTGTCCGGTGCCGTAATCGCTCGCCCAGCCCAGGCCCTGCGCCTCCAGACCGGCCGCTTCAGGATCCGCGCCTTTGTGAGATTCGGGCGCCGCGCCGTGGGTTTTGCCGAAGGTATGGCCGCCGGCGATCAGCGCCACGGTTTCTTCGTCGTTCATCCCCATGCGTGCGAAAGTTACGCGGATAGCGTGAGCGGCGGCAATCGCATCGCCGCTGGAGTTTGGACCTTCCGGATTGACGTAAATCAGGCCCATCTCGGTGGCGCCGAGTTTCTCATCCAGTTTGTCGGCCGGCCGGTGGGCAAGCCACGAGTTTTCGGAACCCCAGTTGACGTCCTGATCCGGCTCCCAGGTGTCTTCACGGCCGCCGCCGAAACCGAAGGTGCGGAATCCCATGGTCTCCAGCGCGACGTTGCCGGTCAGAATAAACAGGTCGGCCCAGGAGATCGCCTGGCCGTATTTTTGCTTGATCGGCCACAGCAGGCGACGGGATTTGTCGATGTTGACGTTGTCCGGCCACGCGTTCAGCGGCGCGAAACGCTGCTGGCCGCGACCGCCGCCGCCGCGTCCGTCCGCGGCGCGGTAGGTGCCGGCGCTGTGCCACGCCATGCGAATGAACTGCGGGCCGTAGTGGCCGAAGTCAGCGGGCCACCAATCTTGCGAGTCGGTCATCAGCTTGCGCAGGTCGTTTTTCAGCGCCTGATAATCCAGCTTTTTGAAGGCTTCACGGTAGTTGAAGGCCGGATCCAGCGGATTCGATCGCGATGAGTGCTGGCTCAGCAGATCGACGTGCAGTTGATTCGGCCACCAGTCGCGGTTGGTGGTGCCGGCGGCCGATGTGTCTTTGCCGGCGGCGCCGTGTCCGAACGGGCATTTCGCTTCAGTTGACATAATATCCCTTTCCTCTGTTTTTGCGTAATTAGCTATCCGGTCTTGTCGGGCTGCCGGGTTTCTGATGCTGAGCACGACAATGTTCTTGTTGACGTTGCTGCCTGTGTCGCAGGCCGGTCCTCCCGCACTGCCTGTTGCGGCCCTCGCGTGCGGTAAACGGCCTGCCGCGATGCTTTCATGATCGACACGCTTCAAGGGTGCGCTTGCTTGTTCGGGCGATCGTCCGATTAACGGTGATTCATCTTATAGTTTGTCCGGTTATAGATAAAATCGAATAAGATTAATGTTGTGATAGTCATTGGCTATCTTGAGCGATCCGACTAGGCGCATAACGACCCGCTTACGTATTGTTCCCGCCTCTGCGGCATGGCGGTTGGCGGGGTCGTTCGGGCGGTATCATCGGCGCAGGAGACGTTAGCCGCCGCTGTCGCGCTAAAACGGGGCGTATTTGTTGTGCGGCCTCACAAAAGCGAACGGCCTTTTTGCCATTTTCCGTTTGTTTTCTAAGCTATTACGGTGACCTGCGCCGCAATACGCGCAGATCTTGTTCGGTGCATTTCCGGCGTGGATCTTGCAACGACCAACTCACGGATTTTCAAATGAAATAAACAGGACTAAAGGAATTATCATGACAAAAGGAAAATGGTTTTCGTCTTTGATGGCGGCGGCGTTACTGGCCGCCGGTACGGTACAGGCGGCGTCAGCCCCGGCCGTGGAGGCGAAAAACGGCATGGTCGTCAGCTCGCAATATCTGGCTTCGCAGGTTGGGGTCGACATTATGAAAATGGGGGGCAACGCCATTGATGCCGCAGTGGCGGTGGGGTATGCGCAGGCGGTGGTTAACCCCTGCTGCGGCAATATCGGCGGCGGCGGATTTATGACTATCCACCTGGCGAACGGCCAAGACACCTTCATCAACTTTCGGGAAACCGCGCCTGCCGCCGCCAGCGCCAATATGTATCTTGATGCGCAAGGCAACGTGAGGAAAGGGGCCAGCTTATACGGCTATCTGGCCGCCGGCGTGCCGGGTACGGTGCTGGGGCTGGATACGGCGCAGAACAAGTACGGCAAACTGAGCCGCCAACAGGTGATGGCGCCCGCCATCAGGCTGGCGCGTGAGGGCTTTGAACTCACCAGGGCGGATACCGATATTCTGGATACCACCGTGAAACGTTTTAAAGACGATCCTGAAGCGGCGCGCATTTTCCTGCGTCCTGACGGCAGCCCGTTGCAACCCGGCGATAAGCTGGTGCAGCGCGATCTGGCGCAGACCCTGCAGGCCATTGCCGATCGCGGCCCTGATGCGTTTTATAAAGGCAAGATTCCGCAGGCGGTGGAGCAGGCGGCAAAACAGGGCGGCGGTATTTTAACGGCGGCGGATTTCGCCAATTATCGGGTTACCGAAACCACCCCGGTGAGCTGCGATTATCGCGGTTATAAATTTGTTTCTTCGCCGCCGCCCAGCTCCGGCGGGGTCACCCTGTGTGAAATCCTGAATATCGTGGAAGGCTACGACATCAAGGCGATGGGCTTTAATTCCGCGGCCTCCGTGCATGTGCTGACGGAAGCCATGCGCCATGCCTATATGGATCGCAATACGTATCTTGGCGATCCGGAATTCGTCCATAACCCGTTGAATCGGTTGCTTAGTAAGGAATATGCCGCGGAAATCCGCCGTCAAATAGCGCCGGAAATCGCCACGCCGTCGCAGCAGGTGCAGCCGGGGATTGGTCCGCATGAGAAGCCGGAAACCACCCATTATTCGATAGTAGATAATCAGGGTAATGCCGTTTCCACCACCTATACGGTGAATGGGCGGTTCGGCGCGGTGGTGATTGCGCCGGGTACCGGCTTTTTCCTTAATGATGAAATGGATGACTTTACCGCCAAAGCGGGAGAAAAAAATCTGTATGGGCTGGTTCAGGGGGAACGTAACGCCATCGCCCCCGGTAAGCGCCCGCTATCGTCCATGAGTCCGTCGCTGGTGACCAAAGACGGAAAAATATTCATGGTGCTGGGATCGCCGGGCGGTTCCCGCATTATCACCATCACCTTGCAAACGGCGCTGAACATCATCGATCACGGCATGGCGCCGCAGGAAGCGGTGGATGCGCCGCGTATCCATCATCAGTGGCTGCCGGATGAGGTTTATTATGAACAGCGCGGACTTTCCGCGGATACGCTGGCGTTGCTCAAGCAGCGCGGATATAAGATGGTCGAGCAGACGCCCTGGGGCGCGGCGGAGCTGATTATCGTCGGCTTGCCGGGCGCGGCCGGCGTGACGGCCGCCAACTCCGGCAACGACTCCGCCGTCTCCGGTAAAGTACGCGAAGGTTATCTGTACGGCGCCAATGACATCCGCCGTCCGGCGGGCGCCGCCATCGGTTATTGACGCAGGCATCAAGGCGCGCGCTCCCCGTCACGCCGTCCGGCGTCGGGGAGCGCTATCCGTTGCCGCTTACGCCGGTGGATGCGAACTGAATTCCCGCACGATGAAATCAACAAAGGCGCGCAGGCGCGGCGACAGGTGGCGATCGCCGTGAAACAGCAGGTGCATCGGACGTGACGGGGTTTCATAGTCCGGCAGGACGCGCAGCAAATCCCCTCGCGCCAGCGCCTCGTTCAGCAACACCTCCGCGCCTAATACAATGCCGAAACCCTCCAGCGCGGCGCTGAGCATGGCTTTGCTATCGTTAATTTGCAGGCGGCTATGGATATTCACATGCTCGGTTTTACCCTCTTTGGCGAAGACCCAGTTTCCGGTTGGCCTGCTCGCCCAGTAGGTAAATCCCAGACATTCATGTTCCAGCAGATCCGCCGGTTTGGCCGGCACGCCGCGTTCGGCGAGATAGGCGGGCGAGGCGCAGGTCACGCAGCGGTAAGGCGCCAGTTCTCGCGCAATCAGCGCGGAGTCGCTAAGTTGGCCGATTCGGAACACCGCTTCATAACCCTCGTCCAGCAAATCGACGAACAGGTCCGAGAGCGTCAGCTCGACTTGCACCTGCGGATATTGTTGCATGTAGCGCGTGATGGCGGGCATCAGGCTACAGGAACCGAAGGTGACGGGCGCATTGACCCGCAGCAGTCCGGCAGGTTCGGCGTGCATTGACGCCATCAGCCGGTCGGCCTCCTCGGCTGCCTGCAAAACGCGTTTACAGCTCTGATAGTAAAGCCGCCCGGCCTCGGTCAGCTTCTGGCGGCGGGTGGTGCGGTGCAGTAATGTGCTGCCGACCTGCGTTTCCAGCGACAGTACATGCTTCCCCACCATTTGCGGCGAGAGATTAAGGGCGCTACCCGCCGCCGCGAACGAACCGCAGTCGACCGCCTTGATAAAGACCGCCATGCTGGTGAGCCTGTCCATGTCGTTTCCTCTGCTAGTGCTAATCAATTAGAAACTTATCGTTTCTTCTGTCGCAAATAAAGGCCTGTTTATTCGCAATTAGTAATCAAATATTGTTATTTCACCCACCGATCGGGATTTTTCGAACGTTTATCAGAGGTGAAATATGAATATTGGCATCATTGGCGCAGGTTTTATTGGTCGCGGCGTAGCGGAACTGGCGGTAAAAGCGGGACATAACGTGATGTTGAGCAACTCACGCGGCCCGGACAGTATTTTCAGCACGCTATATGCGTTGAAGTGTCAGGGTGGCACGGCGGAGCAGGCGGCCGCATTCGGCGATCTGGTGCTGGTGGCGATACCGTTCAATCAGTTGAAAACATTACCTGTCGCCGCCCTGCAAGGAAAAGTGGTGATGGACGCCAACAACTATTACCCGGAACGCGATGGACGCTATCCGCAGCTCGATAGCCATGAAACCACCACCAGCGAAATGTTGGCGCAAATATTGCCGGGAGCGAAAGTGGTGAAAGCCTTCAATGCCATCTATGCCCGCGATCTGCTGAGCGACGCCAGAGCGCGCGGAGCGGCCGACCGTCGGGCGTTGCCGATCGCCGGCGACGACGCGCAGGCGAAGCAACGGGTGGCTGAGTTTTTGCATCAGATCGGTTTTGATGTGGTCGATGCGGGCGCGCTCGCGGAAGGTTGGCGCTTTGAACGCGATACCCCTTGTTATTGCGTACCGCTGAATAAAGCGCAATTGGTGGAGAAACTGGCGCAGGCCTGAGGCGCGTTACGGGGCGAAAAGGCTTCGCCCCGATTTCCACAGTTTAAAATCGCCAGCGACGGGGCGGGATTAAATAATCGCCATGCCCGCATCGAATCCTTCTCTTATCGCCACCATGGCGTTACTGGTTTTTACCGCGCCGCCAATCACCACCACATTATCGCTGGCTTGATTAAGGTGTTGCGCCAATTCGTTGACGGGAACATAACCCAATGCCAGCACGACGGTATCCGCCGCAATGGCGGCCTGTCCCTGTTGATTTTCGACCATGACATGGCTGTCGGTAATTTCCGTTACCTTGGTATTCAGATATTGTTTGACGTTGAATTCATTCAATATATTGATGACGTGTAATTTACTGACGCCGTCAAGCTCCTGTAATATCTGATCCCGCATTTCTATAACGGTCACATTTTTTTGTTGCATGGCAAGATGCGCGGCCGTTTCGCCGCCCACTTCGCCGCCGCCGGCAATAACAATGTTATTTCCTGTTATTACGTTGCCCAATAAAACATCTTCCGCAAAAACGACATGGGGGAGATTAACGCCTTTTATCGGCGGTATCGCCGGCTTTCCGCCGGTGGCGATAATCACGGCGTCCGGTTTTTCCTGCCGGATAATCTCTTCGGTCAGTTCGGCGCCGCATTTTATATCGACATTCAGTTTTTCTAATTCCTGAATCGCCCACGCGGTATAGGTCGCCAATTCGCCTTTGCCGGGCGGGAAGGCGGCGGAAAGAAACTGCCCGCCCAACTGACGACGTTTTTCAAACAAAGTCACGCGGTGGCCGCGAATCGCCGCGGCGCGGGCGGCTTCCATCCCGCCCGGCCCGCCGCCGGCGACAAAGACGGTTTTGGCGGTTGGCGTTTTGCTGTAGTCCAGCACGCCTTCCCGTCCCAGGGTCGGATTGACCAGACAGGTTAACGGCCCGCCCAGATACAGGCTGCCGGTGCAGCCCTGCATACAGCCGATGCAGTAGCGGATGGCGGTTAACTCGCCGGCTTTGGCTTTGTTGGGTAAATGGGGATCGGCCAGCGAGCCTCTGCCCATACCGATAAAATCGGCTTTGTCCATCGACAGAATGGTATCCGCCATTCTTGGGTCGTTGATGCGGTTGGCGGTGATCACCGGGATATTCACCAGCTTCTTTATCTCTTCGGCAAACGGCACGGTCCAGGCATGGCCCACGTACATGGGGGAAACCGTGCCGAATTTATTGTGGTCCCCATAGGCGCCGACGGAGACATCCAGCCCATCCACGCCCCATTCCTCAAGCAATTGCGCCAGCACGCGGGATTCGGAGATATCTCGTCCGCCGACAAACCCCTCATACGCCGAAAAACGCACGATGACCGGGAAATCCGCGCCGACGTTGCGCCGAACCTCCTGATAGATTTCTTCTAAAAACCGCACCCGGTTGTCCAGACAGCCGCCGTATTTGTCGACGCGCTTATTGACATAGGGAGAGAGGAACTCGGCGATTAAGTAGCCGTGACCCGCATGAATCTCTACGCCGTCAAAACCCGCCTGTTTGACTCTTTTCGCGCAACTGCCGAAATCCTTAACCAGGCTCTGGATCTCATCAAGCGACAACTCCCGCGGCATTTCTCGCAGCCATGGACAGGGAATGGCCGACGGCGCCACGGGTTGCATTCCGCCGTTGACCGCGCCGCAGCTTTGGCGGCCCGCATGATAAATCTGGGCGAAGATCTTGCTTTCATAACGATGAACGGTCTCGGTCAGCTTTTTATGGCTGGCGATTTGCCGGTCATTCCATAAGCCGGCGATATACTGATAGCCCATCGCATGCTCATTGACCGCATAATCCTCGGTGATGATTAATCCCCAGCCGCCTTTCGCTTTCTCCTCATGATAGGCGATGTACCGCTCGGAAGCGGTGCCGTCGGTATTACAATAATTTGCCACCATTGCCGTTACGACAAGCCGGTTGGAAATAACGCATTGGTTTATTCTTTTGGGCTTAAATAAGGTTTTATACATAATGATATATCCTTTTTTATGGATTTATATTTAATAATAAATACAGTTCCAGTCTATGCTCTTAATAATTCGCGTTGCAGAAAGGCGGTAAAAGATTCGGGTGATGAAGCGCGGCCAACGCACATGCAACTTGAAGTATAAAGAGTATAGCGACTTATCATTAATTAATTGTGTGATTCAAATCATGCCGCCTATTTTTTGTTGTTGCTATTTAATCGAGGGTTGTTGATTAAATGTAGAAGCAAGCGCGAACAATTATTTTACAATCAATCAACTTGCAATCAATTCGCAACCTTTTATGCAAATGACGGCGATAAAATAAATGTAGTTTATTTAATTCCTTTCTTTTGGCGGTGGCGATATTCTTCTGAAGTCGCCGACGCTTCCGGCAGGTGGCTGGAAGAGCCCGGCTTTAATATCGGCCAGCTTTTATACCTAAACGGATCGCTTCAGTTGGAAACAAAGGTTGTAATATCACATTGTTATTAAAAATAAATAATTTTGGCGATAACGCTGTAACATCATAAATATGTTCGGCGATTAGGCTTAATTTTGACCTAAACAGAGGAATACTAGCATCATCAGCAAGAACGAATACCTTATCGTTTTTTATTAAATTAGCATCCAGTAAAACATTAATATCTTCATAATCTGAGAACTTAATTTCTGACCAATCAACGCTAGCCTCTAGCTAAAGAATATTTATTAAAAATATCAATGGCATTTTTTTATCCCGGCCCTTTATTATACTAAAATCAGCACTAAGTGCTTCTTTGCACTCTTCAAACAACGTCATTTTCTCTACCTATTTAGCTGCTGCAAGATCGTCTCAAAAGATTTTTCATTACCCTCAAATGGGATAACCTGGTTTACTGCTTTCCCCGACCCCTTACCTTGAGAGTAATCCCACATATTAATATGAGTACCTTTATCAGGATCATAATTAACACGCCAGCCCATTTTACCGTCGTTAGATTGTCGACCAATGACTTTTCCATTTCCGTCACTGACCTCTAACCTTCCAATAACAGATTTAGAATTTGCACCTAAATTATCTACAATATCCAATGCGTTATTTTGAGCACTTTCCCAATTTTTTTCAGGTTTGAGTATTTGCTCAATTCGCTTTCCCGGCTGCGCCCCAGCTTTAACCTTACTAACCCCACCCAGCGTACTTAACGCTACACCCGCAATAATATCAGCCTGCACCTGATCAAGGCCGTATTCGCCATGATCTGCTCGGAGACTTTATTGCCGGCAACGATCCTGTCCGCGTGTATCTGGTGCGCCCAGGTCGCCGTCAGACCGTAACTCATCTTGATCGGATGTCGGAGTCAGCAAAGGTATCGCCCATCACCACTGTCGCCAGTTCAGCGGCAAGCGCGGAGACGGAGGCGTAACTAAGCGCCTTGCTGACGGTATTTTGCACGTAGCCCGACTGATGAATAAGGCCGGCGCCCTCCGCATTGATCTGATTACCGACATTGGCGAGCAGGGAGGTGGTGAAATTATCCTTAAAACTGCCGCGGTTCATAGCATAAGGCTGTATGCAATAAAGCCCAACGGAGAGTTGGGCTTTGCCGAGACATAAAAGGGAAAGGGATCAAATCAATTTTAATAAAGACATGTCATAAATAAGATCCTGTTTTTCCTCTTCACTGATGTCAGCAATAAGCTCATCGAGTTTGTGCTTTGACAGAATATCTTTGATATCTTCCCGAAGGCTTTTTTCTGCGTGTTCCGGCCCCCTAGTGGCCATAAGAACTAATGTGAGAACATTAAGCATTAAATTTTCAATCGGTAAATCATAAGCGTTTTCAAATTGATAGTACGCATAGCCTATCTCCGATTCACGTTCGGCCCACCCTTCACCTCGACGATTAAATGAGTCAAGCTTGTTTCTACAATAGATATAATAATATCTTAAAAAAGAATCTCTTATTTCGTCATAGCTAATTCTTTCGTAGTTCATTTCTTTACTCCAGGTCTAAGCATAACACCATTATTATCAAGTATATCCACTTTGATGCCCGGATATTTTTGTTGAAATTGTTCTACCACACCCAAGCAACTTCCGCAGGCTGGACGCTCTGTAAAAATGGTCACAGCTCCTTTAGTTGATACGTTACTACCTAGTTTGTCTGAAAGATTATCCAATATTTTATATTCAGAGTCAGTATTTCTGGCTATTGGGATTCCTTTATTATTTGGTATCTCCTGGTATTTGAAGTTTTCACTTCCTCTACCAACTAAACCTTTTCCGGGTACATTAACACCACTGTGTGCAGAAAGTGTTTTCGGCATACCAGGAATATTAATATGTGCGACAGCGACATTGCCACTACGTTTGGGATCCGAAGATAAACCAGCTCTTAATTCAGTTATCTGTTTTTTAAATGTCGCTGCCTGCTGAATAGTCTTTATAGTCTTTTCATTAACCAGATAACTTTTCCAACCGGCTGTAGGCGCCTCTAGTTTAGTCGACAGATATTGATTGCCCACATTGGCCTTACCCATCCCTGCGAAGGTACTGGCAATTGATACTGTAATTCCCAGCGAATCGACGGATTCTTTCGACCAGCCGGTTATCTTACTGGCTTCTTCAACCCACTGATTACGTGCGAAGAGTTGGCTGTCGGAAATACTGTCGCCCGCCGTATAGGTGAACAACTGTTGCATATCATACCCGGCATAAAGCGGATAATTCCCTGTCCGTTGCCGTTCTTTCTGCCCCCAGTCGTTGGCGATCAGTCCATCTTCCTCGCGGGCAGGCGATTGAGCTGTTCCATACCTCTTTCCCGGACAAGTCGGGGTTCCCCATGTCAGGAAACCCCGGCCGAGCGGGACTGCGTTATTTGAAATCGGCGTAGGGGGTTAATGATTGCGGCGGGCTGTCCAGATCGCCCTGCCAGCCGGAGGCGGAGTAGCGCAGGTAAATCATACCGTGGCTGGGGGTGTAATCTTTCGCCTGTTGAATATCGACGCCGGCCCCCAACGTCCAGTGCGAGTCAAGCCGGCGTTCGACGGCCGCCTGTACGGTATAGCCCACCCCGTGGCTGCTGCCGCCCTGTTCGATGCCGGGTAAGTCCGACAGCGGATAGCGTCGCTGGTTTTTGCTGGATGAGTGCGACCAGGACACCGAACCGCCGACTTCCCACGACCAGTTTTCCGTGCGCTGACGGTAGTTCACCGGTATGCCCGCCGAAGAGTAGCGTTGCGGGCTGTAGTAACCGCCCTGACCAAGCGTGTAGCCGCTCAAATCCTTCTGATAGTGCATCCACATGCCGTTGAGGCCGACGGTGACCCGGCGGTCGTCCTGATTGACGATTTTGTAGTAATAGCCCGTCATGGCGCGGAAGCGATGATTGTCGGCGACGTTTTTCCCGCTGATTTGGTGCGCGCTGAAGTCGCTCCATACGCCGTGTTTTTCTCCGCGGTCGTAGCTGAGTCCCAGCGCGCCGCCGCTGGCCCGTACGCCGCCCCAGGTGATGCCTGTCGCCGGATCTTCGGCGCCGGCGAACGCCAGTAATGAGCTGGAGATGGGGCGTCGCGATGCGGTGGCGGTCCAGCCGATATCCCGCCATTTGTCGCTGTAGCCGAGGCCGCCGACGATATCGACCACGTCGAAGCCGATCGGCGTAGTGCCGATATCCGCCTGCCAGCGATCGTTTTTCCAGCCTGCGGCGACGCTGGTGCCGGTGGCTTTCTGGGCGCGTCGTCCAGGGCAGCGTAAATCGGCGCAGGCGCCGAATTTCGCAGTATTGACGCCGTCACGGTCAAGCGAAAAGGTTCCCGCGTTCATCTGTACGGTATCGGTGCGGAAAAACGCGCGTCCGTCATGCCAGGGCAGATCCACCTGCAACAGGGTGTCATGCGCTTTCAGGTTGGAAATGCCGCCGGTGCCGCTGGATCGGCCATAATCATGACCGAGCGCGACGTTGATATCCTGCCGTCGATACAGGTCGGCGGCTTCGGCGCGAATGCTGCGTTTCAGCCAGTCATCCGTGGGATTAATGCGCGTCAGTCGGGTGTAGGCGTCGTTATCCGGCGGCAAAACCGGCGTGATGCCGCTGGCCTTCATCGCCTGGCGATAGTTTTGTTCCGCCTGCGCCGGCCGTGACCGCTGCCGTTCAAAGCGCGCCGTATCGCGGTAAACCAGCGCCTGATTTTGTCCGGGCGTTTCCTGGCGCGCGTCGATCGCCAGCCGCTGAAAAAGCGCGGCCGCCCGGTCGTCGTCGCCGACCGCCAGCCAGGCGTTGGCGATCCGACGTCGGACGTTGAGCGTGTTATCCGTCTGCCCGGCGGATTGCAGTAAACGCTGGCGGGCTTCATCCCGTCTTCCCTGCGCGATAAAGGCTTCAACTTCGCCCAGACGCGCGTCAGGGTTGTGCGGTTCCCGCGCGCTGACCTGTTGATAGGCCGCCAGCGCGTTATCGTAGTCGCCGCGCGCCAGCGCCCAGTCTCCCAGTTCAAGATCGATGCGCGGGTTGGCCGGCTGCCGGCGCAGATAGGCTATCGCGCCAGGCTCATCGCCCGCCTCGCGCATCGCCTGCGCCTGAACCAACGCCTGCTGTAGCGTCAGGCGCTGCGCGAGTTCATGCATGTCGCCGCTCCACTGCGCAGCGGGCAGCGTATCAAGGTAAGCCAGCGCCTGCGCGTCGCGATCGGTCGAGGAGAGATAAAGCGCGTACGCATAGGTTTTCCCGGCGCTGGCGGGAGGACGAGAAGCGGTGCTCAGCAACATGCCATCCGCTTGCTCAACCTGTCCAAGATGGCCCAGAGTCAGCGCATAGCGGTAGGCCATCCAGATATCGTCGGCATCCAGCTGCTGCGCCTGACGATATTTTTCGGCGGCCGCTTCCCACTGTTGCCGTGCGGAAAGCTGGTCCGCCTGCTGCGCCAGAATGTCATGCTGCAAACCGTTGAGCGTGGCGCGCAGCGTATTTTGCCGGTCGCGCGGCAGGCTGTTGATATAGGCCAGCGCGCTTTCCGGCGATTGGCGCAGATGAATGTTGACCAGTCTGCGCAATGCGCCGGCGTTGTCGGGCGAGAGACGCAAAGCCTGCTGATAGGCCGTTTCGGCCGCCGCGTCGTTTTTGGCGGCGACGGCGACATCGCCTAAACCGATAAGGGCGAAAGCGTCGCCGTTATCCAATTGCCGGGCCAGCTGATATTTGAGTTGCGCCAGCATCAGATGGTTGGCGGCTAACGCCTTGTCGCCTTCGTCGAGCAGGTGCCAGTAACGCGTACTTTTTATCAGCCTTTCCCATTTATCCGCGTTAAGGTGATTAATATCGGCCTTTAGCGCCAGTTGAAACTGGGTTAACGCTTTTTCCCGCTCGCCGGCGCGCAGGTAGGCGACGCCAATGGCGCCGATGAGTTCCGGATCGTTCGGCGATGCGGCCAGGGCGGTGTTTAGCTCGCTGATAACGGCGGGGCCGCTATCGCCCCGGCTGATTTTATCCAGACCGCGAAGCCGGGCCTGATAAGCCGGATCGGCCAGCATCGCCAGCTGTTTATTGAGCATTTTGCGTCCGGTTTCGGCCTGATTGCTTGCGCCGAACGCGGCGATGAAGCGCTCTAACGCCTCGACGCTTTGCGGCGTGACGTCCATTCTGCCGACAATTTCCAGCCACAGCGAGGATGCCGAGCCGGCACCGTTAGGATCGGCGGCCAGTTGCTGCAATATCGCGTAAGCCTGTTCGTTAAGATGCTGACTGAATAACAGTCGCGCCAGCATGACGCGCAGCGACACATTGCCGGGATAGCGTTGATCCAGCGCCGCCAGTTGGGCAATGGCTATCGGTTCCTGATTGGGCAGCCGCGACACCAGACGCCAGTATTCGACGGCAAGTTCAATCGTAGGCGGTTCGCCGTGCCACAGCTCGTCATACTGAACTTTGGCTTCGGCATAGCGGCCCGCGGTTGATAACAAACGGGCCTGCTGAAGTTTTTGCCGCATGTCCTGCTGCGTCAGCGCCAGATTCATTTCAGCCTGACGATAAAAAGGCGAGTCCGGCGCCAGCGCTTTCAGCATTTCCAACTGTTGACGCGCCAGCGATTGATCGCCCTGACGCAGCGCCAGACGTATGCGCGCGGCCAGAATCTCCGGATTATCCGGGTCGATCAGCGCCAGACGATAAAGCGACTGGCGCACCAGATCGTCTTTGTAGCGGGCTTCCCCCATGCGTATTTGTTCTATCAGAAACTGTTTCGGCGAAATCGCTTCCGCCCCGTGCGCCAGCGGGATGACGGCCGGATATAAAGACAGCAGCGCGGCGATGAGGTATTTCAGTATCCTCATGGGCGTCAGTCTTTTTCGTCAGGCGACAGGCGGCGACGGCTGATGCTCTTCAGCGTGCGCCACAACAGCCAGGCAATAATGATAACCGTCAGCGTGGCAATGACCGCCAGCAGCACCGGATGCGTCGCCAGCGCGTGCCAGATACGCTCCCACCAGGGCAGATGGCCGACATAATAAACATCGCCTACGCGTAAACTGTTTACGCCGGAGTCGCGAATCACCGCCACCGAGCCGAACACGGCGGCGCGTTTGCCGTCATCGATCAGCGCATTATTCAACAGCGCATAGCCCTGCGGGCTGTCCGCCAGCAGCGCGACGATACTGCGCTGATCGTGATAGGGCGATTGCATCCCGATGATGGCGGACATCGGCGCCTCGGCGCTGATGGTGGTTTTGGTGTCCGCTTTGGCGTCATCATCCAGCGCATCGATATCCGGCAGCGTGCTTTGTCGGGTCGGTTGTTTTACCCAGCTCAGGGTCGCATCCGCCAACAGGTTGATTTTTTCGTTATTGCGCAATTCCGGAGGGATAGCGCCGATCAACAGAATATCCCTGTCCTGTTTGCCGGCCTGCGCCCAGTCGTCGCTCAATTGCATGGCCAACGCCGGATAGCCGGTATGCGCGCCGATGCTGCCTAAGGCGTTCAGCAGCGTGCCGACCTGCGCGGGCGTCGGTAGTTTATCGATGAGCACCACGGTTTGCGACAAATCGGCCAGTCGGCTGAAAGGATAGCCGGCATTGGTAAAGGCCCGCAGGTCGGGCATGGAAATAAAGTGGCGGTAGCCGGAGAAGTTGATGGTTGAGCCGCCGTCAATCACCGCATGGTTGACGACCGGCGTATAGGTTTCACAGCGCCCCTCCGCGCCGCTGGCCAGCAGCGTGGTGTAGCTGAAATCAAAGCGCAACTGGTTGGTGGTTCCCAGCGTTAACGCCGGGATCGTCAGGTTTTTATCTGAATCCCATAACCCCTGCGTCAACGGCAACCGCAGCAGCAGCGAATCCTGATCGTGCTCCGGCACCAGAGAGAATGCCTGAACAAACTGGTTGTTCAGGCGCACGCTCAGACGCGAACCATCTTTAAGCTGCGGCGCGGTATAACGGTATTTCAGCTTCATGTCGATGCCCTGGCTGCGGATCATAAACAGATCGGGCGGCAGGTTCAGATTCAGCGAAATAGGGTAGGGTACCGTGCCGCTGGTCTGGAACTGACCTTCATGTTGCTGAAGTTCGGCAAAGGTCATCGGACGGTTGGTTTGTACCCAGTTCGGCGCATCGTAAGGCTGCCTCGGCATCAGTTGCTCAACCTTATCCACGGTGACGCTTTGTCCACGGAACAGAATGTTGCCCTGCACCAGGCCTTTTACCGCGGTGACCAGATCGTCGTCATCCCGGCCTTGCACCAGCAGCAGCTTGACATAAGGGTCGTCGGGATGGTCGGTGATGGAGACCGTCGGTCCGGCGACCGGCGGCGCATCGCGCAGGAAGTCCGGGCGCTGCGCGTTGGTGGCGAACACGACGGCATGGCGGTCCGGCAATTGATTGAACATGGCCGGGAATGACTGCCCGCGCCACTGCGCCTTGCTGCCGAACCAGGAGGCCAGGATCGCGGCCGCCCGCTGTTGCGTCAGATCCGGCCGCTGGCTGAATACCATCGGCAGCGTCAGCGGCCGGTTATCGCGGATATCAAAAAATGGCACCGGGAAAGGAGACAGCTCGTTTTTCAGCGGCAATGTCTGGAACTGCAAATCCAGCGAGCTTGATTTGCTCACGTCCAGCCACAGGGATGAACTGGACGGGCTTTCGCAAACGTTCGGATAATGGCCGATAAATTCCAGCCGCACCCGGTTGAAGTCGCTGATATAACGAGGATCGATCGGCAAGCGGACACGGCTGGGTTTGCCTAACTGATCCCTGGTGATGCTGGTCACCCCCATCAGCTCATCGTTAAGATAAACCTTGAGGTGGGATTCTATCGGCGTCAGCGACGGCGATGGCGTGAATTCCAGATCGAGCGCGGCCTGCGTGACGACTTCATCGCCGCGCACGCCAAATTCGATTTGCCCGTTCGGGCTGGTGCCGCGTAGGGAAAACGTACCCGGCGCGGGCGCGATCTGGGCAAACGGCAACTTCACGTCGCGTACCGGCGCGGGTTTTCCTTGCGGCGTCGGCGCGACGGCCGCCGCGGGTTGGGAAACGGTCTCGGCGGGCGGCGTAACGGCGGCCTGAGACAACGAACTGACGCCTAAAGCGAATGCGGTAAACCAGGTTATTTTTTTCGTCATCATGTCATCATCAATATTAAAAACTAATCTCGCCGTAGCGGGAGGGAATAGGCGTACGGCCTTGGGGATAGGCCGGTATCGCTACCGGATGCCTATGCCGGGCTTTTTCCTACATAACGTGGAATGAACGACAGCAGCCACGTAATCAGGGTGGTAAAAGCAACAAGGATGCGGCGAATAACCGGCGGGGCATAATCGGCCATACGTAAGTAACCCCGGAAACCCAGCGTCAGTACGTCGCGCAGGCTTTCGAGCGGTTTGTCTTCGGGAACCTTGTTTTGCCATTGCGCCCAGGTATCTATCCGGGCAAAGGTGCATTGAATAAAATCAATATGTTGTTGCGTGGTCAGGTCCATCATCCGCAGACCGATTTTATTGCCGAAGACGCGGGTCACCTGAAAAGGGAAGGCGTACTCCTGCGGGCCGCGTTTTAATAGCAGGGAAATATGATCGCCTGCCTGCAACCGTTCCGGCTCGCGTATTTCTACGCCCACGCCGGCGCCGGAATAGTCGTTCATGACGCAGGAAAAGAGGTGGCCGTCGGCGCAGAGAATCGCGGCGGGCATCGATATTTCAACCCGGTGCGACTGACGCACCTGTTTGGTTTCCACCGCGACCGCCATGGCGCCGCCGAGAATCATCATGTTGTAGCCGACCCACAGCAAACTGACGATGACGGTGATGATCTCGTCGGGCGCGCCGTAGTTCAGACGCCATATTCCGGCCGCCAGCCCGGCGATATTCAATAACACCAGGATCAGGTAAGGCCGGGTAATCACCCAGTCGACGTGTTGTTTTTCGACCAGTCCCCCTTTGGCGGTGACGTTGAATGCGCCCTTATGCGGGTTAAGCAGCGCCACGGTCGTGGGTCTGGCGATGTACCACGCCAGCACGGTTTCGTAGATTTCGCTCCAGAAAGAGTGGCGGAAACGTCCCTGAATACGGGAGTTGGTCAGGCTGGCGTGTACCATATGCGGGATAACATATAACGCGATGGCCAGCGCCGGGGCGAAAATAATGTAGGCGTGCAGCAACAGAAAGGCCAACGGCGCGGTAAGGAAAATCAGGCGGGGAATGCCCGACAGAAAGTGCAGCATGGCGTTGGCATAACATAGCCGCTGTCCCAGCTTCAGCCCTTTGCCGAACAGCGGGTTATCCAGCCGGAAAATCTGCGCCATCCCCCTGGCCCAGCGGATGCGTTGTCCGATATGCGCCGACAGGCTTTCCGTCGCCAAACCGGCCGCCTGCGGAATGCGGATATAGGCGGA
Organism: Brenneria sp. L4-2C; assembly: GCF_040240335.1. Lineage (NCBI taxonomy): Bacteria > Pseudomonadati > Pseudomonadota > Gammaproteobacteria > Enterobacterales > Pectobacteriaceae > Brenneria > Brenneria sp. L4-2C. The sequence goes on from NZ_JBEIAC010000015.1 coordinate 98,045, forward strand.
AGTGTAGCCGAGCCGGTGAAGGCGCAATGAGGTATGGGCGTCTTCGGTGACGGTTTCGACGGCGATGCCGTTGATTTCATCCAGCGCTTTGCGGCGCAGAATGGCGCATGAGCCGCAGAAAAACGCGGCGTCCCACATATCATTACCGTCCTGCACCAAACCGTAGAACAGCGTGCCTTCGTTGGGGGTACGGCGAAAACGGCCGAGATTGCGCTCGAAAGGATCGGGTGAGAAGAAATGGTGGGGCGTTTGCAGCATCGCCAGCTTGTTATCCTGAAAGAACCACCCCATCGTCAGTTGCAGGAATGAGCGCGTGGGAACATGGTCGCAGTCGAAGATGGCGACAAACTCGCCTTTCGCCTGTTGCAGCGCGTGATTGATGTTGCCGGCTTTCGCGTGTTCATGCGTGGCGCGGGCGATGTACTTGACCCCGACGCTTTCGGCGAACGCCTTGAACTCGGGACGGCCGCCGTCGTCAAGGATGTAGATATGCAGTTTATCTTGCGGCCAGTCCATGCCCAGCGCGGCGTAGACCGTTGGTTTCACGATCTCCAGCGGTTCGTTGTAGGTCGGCACGAACAGATCCACCGTCGGCCACGCCCGCATCTCGGCGGGTAAGGGAACCGGCTGGCGGTTAAGCGGCCAGATGGTCTGAAAGTAGCCCAGCACCAATACCACCCAGGAGTAGGTTTCCGCCGCCAGCAGCAACAAACCGCAGATCAGGCTGAACGGATCGTCCCAGTTAAGCGTCTCGGTATAGCGCCACCACAAGTAACGGCAGGAAATGGTGAGGGACAGGGCGATCATCATCAGCGTCGACATCCGCCCCGGTATGCGGCGGAAAACCATCGCCATGCTCCAGAGCAGCAGCATAAAAACAAACTGTGATAAAAGCTCGAACGGCTGGGTGATGCATAACAAAGCCAGCGCGGCGCTTATCAGAGCGAGTACGGCAAGCCATAGCCTTTGCATGCCTTTTCCCCGTTGGGGCGCGTCGGATGGGTTTTTCGCGTCGTTATCGGCGTCGGCCGTTGAACGCATAACATATCGTGGCAGGCGTTGCAGCCCGTTGATATAGCCTTGCCGCCAGCGCCGCAGCCGGGAAAAACGATGTTTACGCGGCGTCTGCCCGTTCCTGACGATCAGCAGCCACAGCCCCTGCACCAGATAGCGCAGCGGATCGGCCGGGCGGGGGGGACGGGATGAGATATGCGGGAACCAGTGGCGGCGAGCTTTTCGCACCTGCTGCCAACTGGCGGACTCCAGCCGCAGGAAACTCCAGCCGATTATCATCAGCGACGTCGTCAGATAAGCGGCCAGCGCGGAGGAACCCTGCCGGCGGTAGTCCTGGTCGCGTTGCCGTATCGCCTGATAGGCCGCCGGCATGAGAAAGAGGCGCAGTATCGGGTTCATACCGCCTCTTTTTTCGTCAGATGAATCAGACACCAGTTTGCCAGCGTGATGATTTCTTCCGCCGCGCCGCTTGCCGGGCGATATTCTCCCAGCGGTTGTTTGGCCGCCGGCGATTCCGCCAGCGCTTCGTCGCGGTGAATAACCAGCGGCAGCAGACGCGGCAAAGTATGTTGCCACAGCTGATATAAATCTTGTTGTATCTGACTGATGGCGGAAAACTGGTTGACCAGAAAATAGCGCTGCGCCGGCAACGCCTGCTGGTGTAATCGCGAGTGGCAGTTCGTATCCGGCGTGAGAAGCAGAAAAACGGCGTCCGCGGCGGCCAGCGCCTGACGAGTCAGCGGGCTGTCGTCCGCCGGCGCATCAATCAGGATCCAACGGTGCCTGCCGTGCGCGATAATTTGCGCCAGATTATCCCGCCAGTACGTCGGGGAGTGAATGCAATGCTGTTGCAACGCATCTATCTCCGTTTGATTGAGCTGGCCGAACGGCAGGAAATCGAGCCGGGGGACATATTGCATCGCGCCTTGTTGCCAGCGGTCGCCATCCGTCGTCGCGCGGGCCCAGCCGCGTGCTTGCGCAAACGTCATATTAAAATGCAGGCGCAACAGATTATTCGAGGAGAAATCGATGGCAAGCGCGCTTTCGCCTAACTGCTGTAACGCCCAGGCCAATCCCGCCGTGATGGATGTTGTTCCCAGGCCGCCGCGAATGCCTTGTAGTACGATGATCGGCATATTCAGCGGCCCCCCGCCGATTCATTCTGTTCCGCCAGCAAGGGCCAGCGTTCCATCATCCGGGCTAGACGGGTTTGGCGGGCGATATCTATATAATTTATTTCCGGCAACGAAAAGGTCTGTCTTAACTCGCGCAGATCATCCTGTCTCTCGGCGTAGACACGCGTTTGCAAATACTCGTTTTTATCATTCATCCCAATTTCTCTGCAAAATAGATTTATTTCATTATTAATAATTGTGGTGGATAACAATTACGCCCCTATATATTCAATCATTGATGTATTGATGTTATTATCCGGCGAGCTTTCGGGCATGGCCTTGCCGCCACGGCCGCGGAACAGGTTTAAATCTACTTCTGACGTATTTTACGTTCACTCAAATTGCGAATGTTAGTAATAATCCCATAGACATTTTCAGTAATGCCGCTTTTCCGCCATTCATCTTAATTAAGATAATAAATAGATTATTATGGAATATTCCTATTTATATCGCCGAAGGGTTTGGATTCCAATAATTAGTGTTAGAGTCTATATCAAGATCATTATTGATGATAAACCATAAAATCATTCTCGGAAAAGAAAATTATCATATGACGCAGTCATTTTCATTAGGTGTCAGAAAGCTTTGGAATGAATTGTCATTACTGCAATCGCCTGGTTTTTATTGGGTTAATATTGCAGGTCAATTGGATGCGTCCTTATTTTGCCAACAAATCATCGGCGCACAGAACGATGTTGCCCGCGTGTCGTTAATATGCTGCGCGGAAAATCAGGCGTCGCTGCCCGCCTCATTATTTGCAACAAAATTAAAACAATTCTCTTACTATTTTTTACCGGAAAATAAATTGGCGCTATTGGGTTTCACGGACGATTTGATGCGGGCGTTAAAACCGAAAAAACGCTTATTAATCCTTTATGCGCCCGCCGGTTTGTGGGGAGATTTTTCGCAGGAAAGACTACAACGCTGGGTCACGGATACGGGCGCATGGCTGCAACAGCGGGAATGCACGCTGATTATTCTCAGCCATGGCGGCGCAGACGGTAAACTGCGCAATAGGCTTATTTCCCAGCATCGCGCGCTGTATGGTTTAGCCAGCCTGCATCGGCAGCAGGATCGCGCGCAATATTGGGTGTCCTGGTGGAGTACGGAACTGGGGATGGTGGCCAACCAGACGCAGATATTACGGCCGGAGGCGGAAGGGTGGCAGGTCGTGGAGGATGAAGCGCCGACGCCGGCGCCTTTTGGGGATGATGAGGGGTTATATCTGGCGCAGACCGACGTGCTGGAAGGCGCGCCGGCCTTATCGGCAAGCTGGCGGCTGTTTGCCGACCACGACGCGCTGGCGCGACGCGGTATGTCGGCGCACGCCGCGACCCTGATTTTCTCGTTGCGCAACGCCCATCAGGTGGATGATCTGGCCAGAGAGATCCATCGTTTGCGCAGTCAGCGCGGCGACAGGCTGAAAATTGTGGTGCGGGAAATGCGTTCCGCGCTGCGATCCAGCGATGAGCGCCTGTTGCTGGCGTGCGGCGCCAATCTTATCGTGGCGCATGCCGAGTCGCTTTCCCGCTTTCTTACCCGTCTTGAAAGCGTGCAGGGGCAGCATTTCACCAGGCGTGTTCCCACGGATATCGAGACGTTGCTGACCGTGATGCGGCCGCTGAAGATTAAAGGCTATCTGCCGACAGACCGGTTTACCCGCGCCGTTGAACAGCTTATGGGCAACGCGTTGATCCCGGAAGGAAGCAAAGGACTGTTGGTCGCGCTGTATCCGGTTCCAGGGTTGCTTGTTGCTCAGGCGTTAACAATTTGTAATTTAAGACGTTCCGGCGATGTCGTGACGCTATCGCAGGGGCGTTTGCTGCTGTTTCTTTCCACCTGCGGTATAAACGAATTGGATACGGCGCTGAAATCCATTTTTTCTTTACCGGTAAATGAAATATTTAGCCGTCGGGCGGTATGGGCGCAGGATTTACAAATTCTTGCTGAGATAAAAGCATTATCGGAATGTCGGGAGGATGAAGTCGTACCGTTGATTAACCATTATGTTCATGCGCATCAGCATCAGCCTGAACAGAAAGTTGGCACGGTACGGCGTCAGCCTGCCGCTATAACTTTATTAACTGGCGGCTAAAGAGAAAACATATGCTAAATCTGAGCGATATCGTTCAACTGGTGTTGTTGAGCGCGGTAATATTTTTTACGCTTGGCTACGTTGCTCGTCATTATATTCCCCGCTGGCTTCAGTATTGGAAAAACCGATTGTTATCACCGAGCTATCTGAAAGCTGGCGACATTGGGATGCGTGACGCTTCTTCATCAAAAAATATTAAGAAATAAAATGAACGAGAAAAAATCTACGCCGCAAAACCAAACTCTGTGGCGTTACTGGCGTGGGCTTGGCGGCTGGAATCTCTATTTTCTGCTTAAATTCGCCTTGCTATGGTTTGGTTATCTTAATTTTCACCCATTATTCAACCTGATTTTCCTGGCATTTCTGTTGATTCCGCTTCCTCCCCTCTGGTTGCACCGCTGGCGGCATATCATTGCCATTCCTATCGGGATCGGCTTGTTTTATCACGATACCTGGTTGCCCGGCGTGAATACGATTATCCATCAGGGAAGCAACCTGATGGATTTCGATGCGTTATATCTGCTGGAATTGATTAACCGGTTTATTAACTGGCAGATGCTCGGCGCCGCGCTGGTGCTGGTGGTGGCTTATCTGTTTCTCTCTCAATGGATTCGTATAACGGTGTTTACCGTGGCCATCCTGGGATGGTTAAATCTGGTTCATCTCAGCGGGCCGATGGTTTCGTTGGTTCCGGATGTGGCGGCGGGGGTCTCCGGCGGCGCGTCCGGCCCGGCTAACGGGGCGTCGCCATTGCCGCCCGCGGCCAATCTGCCGCCCACGAATGATAATTTGACCGCGTATCTGAATCAGTTCTATGCGCGGGAAAAAGAGAGAGCGACGACGTTCCCGGCTTCACTGCCGGCGGATTCGCAACCTTTTGATTTGTTGATTGTTAATATCTGTTCGCTTTCATGGTCGGATATGGAAGCGAGCGAGTTGATGAATCATCCGCTGTGGAGTAAGTTCGACATTCTGTTCAGTCATTTCAACTCGGCGACGGCGTACAGCGGACCGGCGGCTATCCGGTTGCTCCGGGCAAGCTGCGGTCAGGCATCACACCACGATTTGTATCAGCCCGCCAATCGGCAATGTTATCTGTTTGATAATCTGGCCAATCTGGGTTTTGAAAAGCAGCTGATGCTCGATCACTCCGGCGTGTCCGACTTATCGGGGAACTACCTGAAAGGGATACATGATGAAGGCAATCTGCAATCGCCGATGATGTCGCAGGCCGGCATCAGTTACCAATTGACTTCATTCGAAGGCGATCCGATTTATAACGATCTGGAACTGCTTAACCGCTGGTTGGAAAATCGTAAGACATCGGGAGCCGGGCGCAGCGCGACGTTCTTCAACCTGATTTCGCTGCATGACGGCAACCGTTTTGTCGGCACCAATAAATCGGCCGACTTTAAGCCGCGCGCGAAAACCTTGTTCGATCAGCTGGATAGCTTTTTCGATGCGTTGCAAAAGTCAGGGCGGAAAGTGATGGTGGTCGTCGTACCCGAACATGGCGCGGCGTTGGCGGGCGATAAAATGCAGATGTCGGGTCTGCGCGATATACCGAGTCCCAGCATCACGCACATTCCGGTCGGCGTGAAGCTGTTCGGTATGCAGGCGCCGGCGTCCGGCAGCCCGTTGACGATTGAATCGAAGAGCAGCTACCTGGCTATTTCGGCGTTGGTCTCGCGCATGGTGGACGGCAAGGTCTTTGCGGCGCCGACGATCGACTGGCAGGCGTTGGTAAAAGATTTACCGCAATCGGAAGCGATTTCGGAAAATGAAAGCGCCATCGTGATGCCGTATCAGGGTAAACCCTATATTCGTCTTAACGGCGGGGAATGGGTGCCTTATCCGCAGTAACGAATGCGTGTCCGGGCGGGGGCGATCCCTCCGCCCTTGTTCCTCACCCTCCCGCCGATCCGTCGCCTCGCTTGCCGACCCCGCCGCGTTCATCAATCTTTCATCCTTCTTCATTACTTTTTGTCCTGGATGGGCTGATAATAGGATCCCTCTTATGACGTGCGGAGGCGGATTCGGTGTTGTCAGCCGGTTAGGATTAAGATGAAATCCCGAACAGGCAAGAAGAAAACAGCATTGGGGCAAAGGTAAGCTGCCTTATACTACACCGGGTTATATACTCGTCATCTTTCAAGTTGCAGGTGCGTTCGGCTACATTACCCGGCCCTTCCATGGGGACTGTCCCGTAGGGGCCGCCGCGCGCGGCGTGCAGATTCTTTCTGACGAATTTGCCTCCCCGCCGCCGCCGTCCTGCATCTCGAAATCCATCGGGTATAATCAGACCTCAGAGATGAAAGACGAAAATTTAAGTATTTCAATCTTATAGCGGGTATGCTCGCGACAGATTTTATACATACGGCAGCAATACGGAATTGACGGAGAAAGTGCTTGCGGCTTAGACGTTCGTTAACTATTAAGCAGATGACAGCCGTGTCCGCGGTGGCGCTGGTTACCATCAGTCTTTTTATAGTGATACAGCTTTTCCACTTCGTGAATCAACGGCGTGACGATTATGCCAGGCAACTGGAGATCGTCGCTTACTCCGTGCGCCAGCCGTTGACGGAAGCCGTACTGCAAGGCGAAGTGCAACGGGCCGAAGATATTCTGAATAATTTGTTGCCGGTCGGCTTTCTGAGTCGCGCTGAAGTGGTGTTGCCCGGCGAATTCCAGACGCTGCATGCCAATTTCCCGACGGAACGCGCGGTGCCGCAGTGGGTTGCCAGGGCTTTTGAGCTGCCGATACGCATCGCGGTGCCGTTATATTCCCCGCCGCAGACGCAACATTCGACGCCATTGGCGCACCTGGTATTGCAGGCCGATTCTTACCGTATGTTTCAGTTTATCGTCAGTACCTTCTCGACCATGCTGGCGACTTATCTGCTATTGGCGCTGATTTTGTCCATATCCATTACCTGGTGCATGAACCGGCTAATGGTACACCCTCTGCGTGCGATCATTACTGAATTACAGAGTCTGACGGCGGACGCGATCCCCCGTCATCAACTGACGCAGCCGGAATGGCATAAGGATGATGAACTTGGCATGCTGGTTCGCAGCTATAACCGTAATCAGCAGTTGCTGGCGCAATCTCTGGCTTCCGCCGCTGCGCGCTATGGTTTGCCGGATAAAGCGGATTTTATGATTCATCTGCAACGGCAACTGGCGCAAAGCGTACCGCTGAGCCTGATGGTGGTCGGCCTTGATCCGTCGCCGACAGACGCCGGCAATCCGTCTGCTGATGCGGCCTTTAACCTGGTGAATCAACTGAAGGCGGCGGTGGCCGAACGGGGGGATGCGCGTATTTTGCTGGCCTGTCTGGACGACGATGAGTTCGCGCTATTGGGCAGCCCATGGGTGAGAGGAGAACCGGCGCAGATCTGGGCGCAGGACGTGATTGCTCAAATAAACGCGCCGTTTATGGCGGCCAATGACCCGGCCTCGCCGCCGGCCGCCAGCGCCGGTATTATCAATCTGGATGCCCCCGGCGTCAAAGAAACCAACAGCGCAGCGCTTCTGCTGTCACAGGCGCGTTTCGCTATGCAACTGGCCCGCCATGAGAAGAAGAATGGCGTTCACGTTTTTATAAATTAATAGCCTGATCATTATTTTACGGTTATCAGTGTCGGGCTTCCGCCCTCGCACTGATGACCTTTTCCGGCGTTTTTTTCACCGTTTCTTGTTGCGTGATGTGGTTCTTTGTTGCAACTAAATTGCGCTAATGTTTAATATTCATGTCTGCTGAAGCGATTCCTCTCTTATTTTTAACCATTCGTTCACAAACTAAAGTTAGAAAACATTTCCAGACAGTTATTGCGGTGTTACTTTCCGGCGCAATCACAGGTGGTATTCCCTCGCGTACTCTATTATCTACCTGTGTTTCCCTGCCATAGGACATAAGTATGAAAACATCTATTTTTAAAACGCTTTATTTTCAGGTGCTTACTGCTATCACGATAGGGATATTACTCGGCCATTTCTATCCGGAGCTTGGCGAGCAGATGAAGCCTTTGGGCGATGGATTTGTTAAATTAATTAAAATGATCATTGCGCCGGTTATCTTTTGTACGGTGGTGACCGGTATTGCCGGCATGGAAAGCATGAAATCAGTGGGGAAAACCGGTGCGGTCGCCCTGCTGTATTTTGAAATCGTCAGTACCATCGCCCTGATCATCGGGCTGGTGATTGTAAACCTGGTAAAACCGGGCGTGGGTATGAATGTCGACCCCGCCGCGCTGGATGCCTCCGCCGTGGCGGTGTATACCCAGCAGGCCTCGCAGCAGGGCCTGATTCCGTTCCTGATGGATGTGATCCCTTCCAGCGCGGTCGGGGCATTCGCCAGCGGAAATATTTTGCAGGTCTTGTTGTTTGCGGTGATGTTCGGCTTTGCGCTGCATCGGCTGGGTGAAAAGGGCAAGATGATCTTTGATGTGATCGAAAGTTTCTCCCGCGTCATTTTCGGCATCATCAACATGATCATGCGTCTGGCGCCTCTGGGCGCGTTTGGCGCCATGGCGTTCACCATCGGCAAATACGGGCTGGGTACGCTGGTGCAGTTGGGTCAGTTGATTATCTGTTTCTATATCACCTGTCTGCTGTTCGTCTTCCTGGTTCTGGGTAGTATCGCCAGGGCTACGGGATTCAGCATTTTCAAATTTATCCGCTATATCAAAGAAGAGTTGCTGATTGTGCTGGGGACATCCTCTTCCGAATCCGTGTTGCCGCGGATGCTGGAGAAGATGGAGAAGGTCGGCTGTAAGAAATCGGTCGTCGGGCTGGTTATTCCCACCGGCTACTCGTTCAATCTGGACGGCACCTCGATCTATCTGACGATGGCCGCGGTATTTATCGCCCAGGCCACTAACAGCCATATGGATATCTGGCATCAGATTACGCTGCTGGTGGTGTTGCTGCTGTCGTCCAAAGGGGCGGCGGGGGTGACGGGAAGCGGATTTATCGTGCTGGCCGCCACCCTTTCCGCGGTAGGTCATCTGCCGGTCGCGGGTCTGGCGTTAATTCTGGGTATCGACCGCTTTATGTCGGAAGCCCGCGCGCTGACCAATCTGATTGGCAACGGCGTGGCGACGATCGTCGTCGCGAAGTATTGCCATGAACTGGATTCCAAGAAGATGAATGCGGTGCTTTCCGGCGATAAAGGCGATACCGGCAAGAACGGCGATAAACCGGCGGAGTCGACGACGCTGTCCTGACCCTTCCTCCCGCTTGTTCTGACCATCCCCGCCTTACGGCGGGGATGGTTTTTTCAACGTTTTCGCATCGGTCTCTACAGCACGGAAAACAGCGAACGCCGACGGCGCAAGCGCGGATTCAGCGCGGTATGCAGCGCATCGCTCAATAAATTCAGCGCCATGACCGTCAGCATAATGGCCACGCCCGGAATGGCCGTCATATACCAGCCGGTTCTCAGCGCATCCCGCCCGGTGCCGATCATCGAGCCCCAGCTCACGACATTCGGATCGCCCAGCCCGAGGAAAGATAGCCCGGCTTCGGAAAGAATGGCGTTGGCGATCAGCAATGCGGTGGAAACCACCACCGGCGTCCAGGCATTCGGCAGGATTTCACGAAAAATAAGATGCATATCGCTCGCGCCGAGCGAAATGCTGGCGCGCACGAACTCCCGTTGGCGCAGGGATAAAAACTCCGTGCGCACCAGACGGGCGATGCTGGTCCAGGAGGTGATGCCGAGCGCAAAGATGATGGTGCCGATCGAGGGCTGCAACACGGCCACCAGAATGATCGCCAGCAAAAAAGCCGGAATGGTTTGAAACAGCGTGGTGACGCCCGTCAGCACTTTGTCCACCCAGCCGCGATAAAATCCGGCGAGCACGCCGACGACGATGCCGATAACCAGCGCGATCAGGGTCGACGCCACGCCCACCAGCAGCGAGACGCGCGCGCCGTGCAGCAGGCCTGCCAGCAGATCGCGGCCCATCAGGTCGGTTCCCAGCGGGAACTGCGCGTCCTGTCCCGGCCAGAGATAAGGCTCCGCCACCATGTTCATCGGGTCGTCCGGGAACAACCACGGCGCCGCGCAGGCCGCGGCGATAACCAGCGCCAGCGCGATCAGGCCGATTAGCGCGGACGGCTGTAATAACCAGCGGCTCATATCACCCCTCTTTTGTTATCTCTGTTCTTTTTACGTCGACCTTCGCGCACCCGCGGGTCGCAGCCGGCGTGCGCCATATCCACCAGCAGGTTCGATACCACCACCAGTACGCTGCTGAACAACAGTACGCCCAGCAGGATGGGAATATCCCGGTTCCTGATCGCCTCGAACGACAGTTGTCCCAGCCCCGGCCAGGCGAACACCGTTTCCACGACGATGGAGCCGCCCAGCAGGGCGCTGCTTTGCAGCCCCAGCATGGTGATCACCGGGATGAGCGCGTGACGCAAGGCATGGGCGACAATCACGCGTCCTTCGCGCGCGCCTTTGGCCCGCGCGGTACGGATAAAATCTTCGGACAGCGTTTCAATCATTGACGCGCGCGCCAGCCGGGCATAAACCGCCATGTAGTAAATGGTCAGGGTCAGCACCGGCAACACCAGGTGCGCCGCAATATCCCACAGTCTGGCCGCCCCGACGTGGGCGGCATTGATATCCTGCCAACCGCTGGCGGGCAGCCATTCCAGCTTGACGGCGAACAGCACGATCAACATCAGCGCCACCCAGAACATCGGCGCGGAGTAACCGATGGTGGAGAGCATGGAGATCGCCGAGTCCGCGACGCCGTGGGGACGGCGCGCCGATGCGACGCCGAGCAGTACGCCGCCCGCCACCGACAGCAGCAGGGCGCTTCCCACCAGCAGCAGCGTGGCCGGCAGCCGATCGACGATCAAATCCAATACCGGCTCGCCGAAGCGAAACGAAAAGCCCAGATCGCCCTGCGCCAGTTGCGATAAATATGCGACCAACTGCGCGGCGGTAGGACGATCCAGGCCGTAGAGTTCGCGCAACTGCTGAATATATTCCGGCGTGGCGCTGCCGTTTTCGCTGGCGATGACATCCACCAGATCGCCGGGCAACGCCTTGAGCAGAAAGAAGTTCAGGGTGGCGATGCCGACCACCACCCCGACCAGTTGCAGCAGGCGGAAAAAAATACGTGCCGTCATTAGGTTACGCCCCTCGCTCAGGCGCCTTTTTTATCCAGCCATACGTGCGCGAAATTGTTCTGACTGTGGTTGAACGTATCCGTCACGTTGCGCAGATTGCGCGCCCATATGCCGAACCATTTGAATTCAAAAAGGTTAATCTGGGGAAGATCGCGTTGCACAATGCGCTGTAGATCGTGATAGAGCGCCAGCCGTTTTTGCGGATCGACCTCGATCTGCGCCGCCTCGATAATACGATCGGCTTCCGGGCTGGCGTAGCCTGAAGCGTTGGTCCAGGGCGTACCCTTGCTTTCCGCTTTCGACCAGTAGAGTTGTTCGACGCCCAGTTGCGGATCCGTCCAGTTCACGCCCCAGGAGCTGGCGAGCTGGTAGTCGTAGTCTTTGAAAATGTTTTTCGTCCAGGTGGCCAGGTCCAGCGCGCGCAGCGTGACGTCAATGCCGATGGCGCGCAGCGCCTGACGGACGAACTCGCCGGTGCGGCGATAGTCATCGCCGAACGGGATGAAATCGTGGTTCAGCTTAAAGCGCCAGCCGTCCGCTTTTTTCGGGTAGCCCGCTTCATCCAGCAGCGCCTGCGCCTTTTTGATATCGAACGGATACTGCTGGGTATCGGCGGTATAAAAGGTGCTGAGCTGTGAGGAGACCGGCCCTGTCGCCGGTTTGGCGTAGCCTCCCCACACGGTTCTGACCAGCAGATCCTTGTTGACGGCGTGGGCGATGGCCTGACGCACCTTCAGGTTGCCAAGAATGGGGTCGCGCAGGTTGGGCAACAGCCAGAATGAGGTGGCGAAACCATTATAACCGTCGGTATCCAGCGTCAGCGTAGGCAGCTTCGCCAGACGGGCGGCGTCGGCGAAAGTCACGGGATTACGCTCGCCGTACTGGATTTCGCCGGTTTCAAACGCGGTGGCGCGTCCGGAAACATCGGGGATGATTTTGAACAGCAGCTTATCCAGGAACGGGCGTTCAGGCTGCCAGTATTTATCGAAGCGTTCCAGCGCGATGTGGCTGCCGCGCTGCCATTCGCGGAACACGAACGGCCCGGTGCCGACGGGTTTATTGTTGTAAGGGTTGTTGGGAATATCCGTGCCTTCGTACAGATGGCGCGGCAGGATGGGGGTCGCCACCACATCCAGCGCGTTGAGCACCACCGGCGTGGGTTTGGAAAGCGTCAGGATCACGGTATGGTCATCGGGCGTTTCCACGCCGGACAGATACTGGAACACCCGGCGGGCGAACGGCGAGTATTGGCGCCAGACATTTTCCGCCGAGAATTTCACATCGGCGGCGCTGAACGGCTGGCCGTCGTGCCACAGCACGTTGCGGCGCAGAAACAGCGTGACGGTCAGCCCGTCGTCCGATACCGCCACCTTTTCCGCCAGTTGCGGCCGCGGCGACAGATCCGGCGCGTAGTCGAACAGTCCGTCGAAGATCTTGCTGACGACGGTACGGCCGGGCGTCGAGGTGTTGATAAAGAACGCCAGCGTCGGCGGCTCGGGATGCACTACCGCCTCCAGCGTGCCGCCGCGCGCCGCGCCCGCCACGGTATTCGGCAGGCTGCCGGTTTCCGCCGCGCTCTCGCTCGGCCAGATGCCGCCGAATACGCCCGATGCCAGAATCGCGCCGGAGATGCCCAGAAATTTGCGGCGGTTAAGTTCGTATTCGACCAGTGCGTCGATATTGCTGTCTGATGGACGTTTATTCATTATGTGTTGCCCCTGTGCCTGTCAATAAAATCGAGGTAAGACCGCTCAACTTAGCGCGGAAACGGGTGTCGGCGCAGCGGACGGCTGCCGGCCGCGGTTTTTTCGTCCCGGCACGGCATCCAGCAGCGTGCGGGTATAGGGATGTTGGGGATGGCGCCAGATGCGTTCATGGTCGCCTTCTTCCACAATGCGCCCGCCGTTCATCACCAGAACGCGGTCGGCGATATAGCGCACGACCGCTAAATCGTGCGAGATAAACAGATAGGTCAGCCCCAGTTCGGCCTTTAAGTCCACCAGCAGATTGATGATTTGCGCCTGCACGGAAACATCCAGCGCGGAAACCGGTTCGTCGCAGATAAGCAGTTGCGGACGCAATACCAGCGCCCGGGCGATGCCGATGCGCTGACGTTGTCCGCCGGAGAATTCGTGCGGGTAGCGCTGGCGCGCGGCCTGCGGCAAGCCCACGTCGTCAAGAATTCGCACAATGCGCCGCTCACGTTCTCGGCGGTCTTTGACGCCGTGGATCGCCAGCGCATAGCCTAAGATTTCGTCGATGCTCTGGCGCGGATTGAGCGAACCGTAGGGATCCTGAAAGACCATCTGGATACGCTTGCGCCAGGGCAGCAACTGGCGACGCGACAGCGTCAGCAGATCCTGCCCGTCAAACACGACCCGGCCGCTCTGCGCCTGCTCCAGCCGCATAATGGCGCGCGACAGCGTGGATTTGCCGCAGCCCGACTCGCCCACCAGCCCGAGGGTTTCCCCGGCATGGAGCCGAAAGGAAACATCGTCTACCGCGGTAATGTCGTCCTGTGCGGATTCATAGGCCACCGTCAGGTTGCCGACCGTCAGCAAGGGCTGCGCCGCGGCCGCCGTCGGGGCCGCCTCGGTATGCGCCGGGGGCTGAAACAGCGTGAATCCCTGTGCGTCGCTGTAACGGATCTCCGCCAGCCGCGACCGGCGATAGTGCGCGTCCTGCTCCAGATGCAGCGAGGCGTGCAGCAGTCCCTGCGTATAGGTATGTTGCGGATGAAGCAATATCCGATCGGCGGGGCCTTCTTCCAGCTTGCGGCCGTTATGCATGACCGCCACGCGGTCGGCCCACTGGGAAACCACGCCCAGATCGTGGGTGATCAGCAGCACGGCCATGTTCAGCTCGCGTCGCAGTTCGTCGAGCAGGGCCAGTATCTGCGACTGAATGGTGACATCCAGCGCCGTGGTCGGTTCGTCGGCAATCAGCAGATCGGGCTGGCAGGCAATCGCCATCGCGATCATCACCCGCTGGCGTTGGCCGCCGGAGAGATGGTGAGGGTAATCGTCAAAGCGGCTTTCGGGATCGGGCAGTTTGACCTGCGCCAGTAGTTCAAGCGCGCGGGCGCGCGCCTGTGTGCGGCTCAGCGGCAGATGCAGGGTCAACGCCTCTTCAACCTGACGCCCGATGGACATCACCGGGTTCAGCGACGTCATCGGCTCCTGAAAAATCATGGAGACATCGTTGCCGCGCACATCGGCCAACTGCCGCTCTCCCAAACGCAACAGGTCTTTGCCGCCGAGGGTAACGGCGCCGCTGATTTTTGTCTGGGCCGGCAGCAGTCGCATAATACTCAGCGCCGTCGTGGATTTGCCGCAACCCGACTCGCCCACCAGCGCCAGCATTTCTCCCTTTGCGATGCGGAGGTCAAGATTATCCACCGCCACATGTCCGGGGAAATGAACGCTCAACCCGCGTATATCCAGTAATGCCGTCATCCCGATACCCTGAATCCGTTTCTTCAGACAGTAATCGGTTACTTTAATCGCGACGGCCGTTTGTTTTCTATTATGCTTTCTTATTACTTATATTCATTGCTTATATATAAATCGCTAATGTTTTGTATGCGTATTTTTAACCTGATTAACCGGTTATTTTTCTTTCTCTTGCAGCGGGAAACGTCTGCGCACCACCACAAAGAACAGCGGGACGAAAAAGATCGCCAGAATCGTCGCGGACAGCATGCCGCCAATCACGCCTGTTCCCACCGCATGCTGGCTGGCGGAGCCTGCGCCGTTGCTGGTGGCCATCGGCAGCACGCCGAAAATAAACGCCAGCGAGGTCATCAGTATCGGCCGCAGCCGCTGGCGCGATGCCTCCAGCGTCGCCTCGACCAGATCGCGCCCGCGCTGGTTCATCTCATTGGCGAACTCGACGATCAGGATGGCGTTCTTCGCCGCCAGGCCGATAACCGTCAACAACCCTACCTGGAAATAGACGTCGTTCTCCAGTCCCCGGCCCAGGGTGGCGAGCAGCGCGCCCAGCACGCCGAGCGGCACCACCAGCATCACGGAAAAAGGCACGCTCCAGCTTTCATACAACGCCGCCAGACACAGAAACACCACCAGCAGCGAGATGGCGTACAGCGCCGGCGCCTGCTCGCCCGTCAGCTTTTCCTGATAGGACATGCCCGACCACTCCAGGCCGACGCCCGGCGGTAATTTTTCCACCAGCGCTTCCATGATCTCCATGGCCGTCCCGGTGCTGACGCCGGGCGCGGCCTCGCCGACGATTTCCAGCGAGGAATAGCCGTTGTAACGCTCCAGGCGCGGCGAACCGCTTTCCCACGCGGTTTGCGCAAAGGCGGTAAACGGCACCATTCCGCCGTCGCCGTTGCGCACATACCATTTGCTGATATCGTCCGGCTGCATGCGGTATTTGGCCGCCGCCTGAACATACACTTTTTTCACCCGGCCGCGATCGATGAAATCATTAACGTAGGTCGACCCCCAGCCGGTTTGCAACACGTTGTTGATGTCGTCGATAGCGACGCCCAGCGCCTGCGCCTTGCGCTGGTCGATATCAATCCTCAACTGCGCGTTATCATCCAGACCGTTGTGGCGCACCCGGGTCAGACGCGGGTCATCGTCGGTCATGGCCAGCAGTCGGTCGCGCGCCTGCATCAGCGCGTCGTGGCCCAGCCCGGCGTGATCCTGCAACTCCATGGTAAAGCCGGCCGCATTGCCCAGGCCGGTGATGACCGGCGGGCTGTTGGCGATAACCCGGGCCTCTTTGATATCGCGGAAGGTTCGGGTGGCGCGTTCGATTATGGCGAAGGAGGTGTCTTGCGCTCTGGTGCGCGCGTCCCAGTCTTTCAGGCGCACAAACAGGCGGGCGACGTTCTGTCCGTTGCCGCCGGGGCCGGCGCCGACGGTGGCGAATACCGATGTGACATTCTCTTTTTCTTCGCTGAGGTAATATTGCTCGATCTGTTGCACCACTTTTAATGTCTGCTGCTGCGTCGAACCGGGCGGCAACTGCACCTGCGTCATAAAGACGCCCCGATCTTCCTGCGGCAGAAATGACGTCGGCAGCCGGATAAACAGCAACGCCATAATGCCGATGACGCCAAGATAAAGCAGCATCCAGCGGCCGCTTCGGCGCAGGATTTTCGCCACGCCCCGTTCATAGCGCAGCGTACCGCGGTTGAAAACGCGGTTAAACCAGCCGAAAAAGCCTTTGCGGCCGTGATGATGACCTTTGGCGACGGGCTTGAGCAGGGTGGCGCACAGCGCCGGGGTAAGGATCATCGCCACCAGCACCGACAGGATCATCGATGAAACGATGGTAATGGAGAATTGACGGTAGATCGCCCCGGTCGTTCCGCCGAAAAAGGCCATCGGGACAAAAACCGCCGACAGCACCAGCGCGATCCCCACCAGCGCGCCCTGAACCTGCCCCATCGACTTGCGCGTCGCTTCGCGCGGGGAAAGTCCTTCCTCGCTCATCACGCGCTCGACGTTTTCCACCACCACAATGGCGTCGTCCACCAGCAGGCCGATGGCCAGCACCATCGCGAACATGGTCAGGGTATTGAGGCTGAATCCGCAGGCGTAAAGCACCGCAAAGGTACCCAGCAGCACCACCGGCACGGCGATGGTGGGGATCAGGGTGGCGCGAAAATTCTGTAAAAACAGATACATCACCAGGAAAACCAGCAGTATCGCTTCAAACAGGGTTTTCACCACATCAATGATGGAAGCCTTGACGAAAGGCGAGGTTTCAAAGGCGATTTTGGCTTCCAGACCGCGGGGAAAGTAGGGCGCCAGCTCCGCGATCCGGGCGCGCACCCGTTTATCCGTCTCCAGTTCGTTGGCGCCGGCGGCCAGTTTTATCCCCAGGCCGGACGCCGCCTGGCCGTTATAGCGGCTGAGGATGTCATACCTTTCCGCGCCAAGCTCTACTTGCGCGACGTCGCCCAGCGTCACCGCGGAACCGTCGCGGTTGACGCGCAGGGTGATATCGCGAAACTGCTGCGGGGTCTGCAACAGTGACTGGGCATTGATGGCGGCGTTCAGCGTCTGGTTATCCACCGACGGCGTGCCGCCCACCTGACCGACGGAAATCTGGCTATTCTGCGACTCGATGGCCGCCACCACATCCTCGGTGGTGAGCGAGTAATCGGCCAGCTTCAAGGGGTCGAGCCAGATACGCATCGCATACTGCGAGCCATAGGCGTCCACTTCGCCGACGCCGTTGATGCGGCTGAGCGGCTCCTGAATATTGCTGGCGACATAGTCCGAAATATCCTGCCTTTCCATGCTGCCGTCGGTGGAAACAAAGGCGATCATCAGGATATTGCTTTCGCCGGTTTTACTGACCGTCACCCCTTGCTGCTGCACCGCCTGCGGCAGTTTTCGCTGGGCGGATTGCAACTGGTTCTGCACCTGCTGGCGGGCTTCGTTCGGATTGGTTCCCGCTTCAAAGGTGAGCGTTATCCTTGACTGGCCGGTATTACTGCTGTCGGAAGCCATATACATCAAATTATCCAGCCCGGTCATGCTCTGCTCGATAATCTGCGTGACGGTATTCTCAATGGTTTGGGCGGAAGCGCCGGGATAGTTGGCGCTAATGCGCACGCTGGGCGGCGCGAGGTCGGGGTACTGCTCGACGGGCAGTGAAACGATCGCCAGCGTACCGCACAAGCTGAGTATAATTGCCAATACCCAGGCAAAAATGGGGCGATCGATAAAAAAATTCGCCATCGAAATGCAACTCCTCAGCAGGGTTTTCTACGCGATGTACCCACCACCCGAAGCAGCGGCAGGAATGCTTGCTTCCGCAGGAAGGCTGTTTTCCTGACCATCCCAATGTTTAACCCATTGGCGTTAAGACTTGAATCCGTATTATGGCG
Source organism: Brenneria sp. L4-2C (assembly GCF_040240335.1). Classification (NCBI taxonomy): domain Bacteria; kingdom Pseudomonadati; phylum Pseudomonadota; class Gammaproteobacteria; order Enterobacterales; family Pectobacteriaceae; genus Brenneria; species Brenneria sp. L4-2C. Next base: position 116,349 of record NZ_JBEIAC010000015.1, read on the forward strand.
GCATGTGCGCCGTAAATTACTTTATCCGTTAATGTTTAACGAATCGTGGAAAAATTAAGGAGAAAATGTAAATAATCGTCGTCAAACTCGGACTATACCGGTGCGTCGGCACTTATCCGCCTCGCCGCGAGGCATATTGAACCGCGATAAAAATCCGTGCGTTTCGCCGCTATTTCTCCCCCAACGTCGTCCTTGCCTGACGACCAAGTCCGCCTCATGGGTGTCATGCCGGATTCGGTTAAATCTCAATATTTTCCTTTTTTGAATATTATTTAGCCTGTTGAAGTGACATAGATGAAAGCGCGTGGTCAAAGGGGGTGGTACACTTCGCCTCTCCATTTTCCGAGATGCATTCATGAGAGTGTTTGGTGGCAAGCGCAAGGCCACTGTGATTAACAACGACAACCACATTAATGTTGGCTGGTTATTTTAGTAGGGGTTCACATGCAGGGCACCAAAATAGGACTTTTAGTTGGTGGAATGTTGCTGACGGTTGTCGGCGGCAACGTGCAGGCTGAAACACTACAACCCGATCCTGCCTGGCAGCAGGGGAAACTTGATAATGGTTTTACCTGGCAGTTACTGACTACCCCGCAACGTCCGGGTGACAGGGTCGAGTTACGTCTGATGGTGAATACCGGCTCGCTGACGGAAAACACGCAGCAATCAGGATTCGCCCATTTTATTCCCCGCCTGGCGTTAACGCCGGGGGATGGTTTTTCGGCAACGCAATTATCTTCTTTATGGCAGCCGACGGAGAAGGACGCGCGTTCTCTGCCGCCGGCCGTCACGTCATATGACGTCACCTTTTATAATCTGAGTTTGCCGAATAATCGGCCGGAGCTGTTGAAAGACGCGCTCAGTTGGCTGTCGAAAGCGGCTGGTCAGTTGACTATCGACGATCGGCGCATCGACGCGGCGTTAAACGCGCCCAACCCGGTGGTCACTTTTCCGGCCAATCCGCAGGATCCGCGCTGGCGCTATCGCCTGAAGGGATCGCCGCTGTTGGCTCACGATCCGGGTCAGGCGGTGACGGCGCCGTTAAGCAGCGAGCCGTTGCAGCAATTTTATAAAACCTGGTACACGCCGGACGCCATGACGCTCTATATCGTCGGCCATGTCGATCAACGCTATATCGTCGATCAGATCGGTAAGGCGTTCTCGCCGTTGCAGGGTAAACGCGGAGAGCCGGTGCCGGTGCCGACGTTAAGCCCATTGCCGCTTCAACCCGTCAGCCTGATAGACACCACCGTTCAGCAGGATACGCTATCGCTGATCTGGGATACCCCCTGGCACCCGATTCGGGACGACCGGGCGTTGGTGCGTTACTGGCGACGCGACCTGGCGAGGGAAGCCCTGTTCTGGCATGTGCAACAGGCGTTAAAGAAAAGTTCGCAGAAGAGCGATAACCTCCGTTTTAACTGTAATGTCTTCTATACGCGCGCGCAGTGCGCCATTCATATCGATGTTCCCGGTATCGACGGCGTAATGCCGGCGATGACGTTCTTGGCTCAGGAACTGGCGGCGCTGAGGGATAACGGGCTGACTCAGCAGGAGTTTGATGCGCTGATTGCGCGCAAAACCGATGAGCTGGGCAAGCTGTTCGCCACCTATGCGCGCACCAGTACGGATGTGTTGATGGATCAGCGCCTGCGGTCGCAGCAAAATGGCGTGGTGGATATTGCCCCGGAGCAATATCAAAAGTTGCGGCAGGCTTCGTTGTCTGAACTGACGCTGGCTACGCTGAATCAGGAGTTGCACCTGTGGCTTTCACAGGACGCCGCCCTGATGCTGATACAGCAGCAGGGCGAACCGGAAGCGCATATGAAGGAGCTTCAGGAAGCCTATAGCCGGATTATGGCGCCGGCGGAAGAGGCCGAAGCGCAAAATGAAGCGGCGGCGCCCGCCGCGCAGTAATGAGTAAGGTGAGGCCGCGTCAGCGGCCGATATGATACCTGCCAGATTGTGGCCCGGATCGTTCAATAAACCGCAATCAAAGAAGGCCTTGTACGGATAGCGCGTTTAAGAGCGCCGCAAAAGCGGCGCTGCGGGGGATGAGGGTTTAACAGGCTAAAATAGCCGAGAAGATAACGAGATCTTTCCGGCTATTTTCAGTTAAAATCATAGTTTATTTTCAGGATGATATGTAGCAAGTTTAAAAGCAATTAATATGGCATTGCCAATGCTCTTATAATCAGCATTAATATCTATATTTATTGTTTCTGACTCAATACCTGATTCATAAGGAAATAGATTGCAGTTGTCTACAGGAATAATATTTTTCATATTCCCACCTTTACATTCCACCCATATATAGCGAGTATTTTTATCAAACGATTTCCACCCTTTAGATTTTACCCACGAGCAAAATAGCTTCCTCATTGCTGTTCAAATGTTCTTCCTGAAAATTTGTCCCTGTCCAGAAATTGACCCTGCATGCGCAGGTTCTGAGCGAAGCCCGGCCCTGATGCGAGATATTGCTCCAGGCGCTGTTGCAGCCTTCCCAGCTCAGTTATCCTTCGACATCGGTCAGCCGTTCCGGCGTAGTACGGGCAGGAAGCTGCCCGGCGGCGTCAACTTCCTCTACCATCAGTCCGATTGGATCATAGAGATCGCACTTTTGTCCTGTACAAGCTACCAGCGCAGTGACTTTTCCTGTTTGCACCTGAATCATAACAACACGCCGTATCGCTGGCATTACCTAGGCTGTGTCCCTTAATTGCATAACTTCTTGTAAAAGAGTCGGATGCAGCCCAGTTTCACCATCGACAGATAATTTCTCGCCGTTTTGTCGTAGCGTGTGGCAATACGCCGGTACTCTTTTAACC
>NZ_JBEIAC010000016.1:0-107670 GCF_040240335.1 Brenneria sp. L4-2C
TTCCTGTTCATTGACGATGGGCGAAAATATCGCATCTCCAGCACGCTGCCGTTGTCCGCCGCGTTCACAAAGTCGGGCCGTCATTGCATCATGAGGCGGCGTTGTTCCAGAGCGTCGCTGTGGTTATGGGCTCGACTTACTTTATTTTTATCTACGAGGGCAAGGCGGCTTTGAAAGACAGCATCTCACAGACGCAAAAAAGCCCGCAGGGCTTGCGCCATGCGGGCTTTTCGTACTTCACCGGCCTTATCTGGTAATAACCGGTGTCTAAAGGCTGGGGGGAGTTGAATAGGTTGCCTATTATTTTGATTATATGGCTTATTCCTGATTCAATTTTTGTTATATGGGCCTAAGTGGGGGCCTAAAAATTTATTCACATTAGATCCTGTCCCTGTGATGGTTGGTAAGGTGTGAACAAAGAGCAATGGTCTATTTCATATAAAGCTCTTTACTAATGTGCTGGTGAATGTTCACTTGAGCCTATCTATTGGAAAATAAAAGTTAAGTAATGCTGGTGTAAAAAATCTTGAGGAGTGCAATACAGGAGGAGGTAGTTATCTTTCTTGTATGACGCTGACAGAAGGGAGTCTGTGATGAAAAATAACGATGTAATTTGTTTATTATAAACAAATTTTATATGATTTTAGCTTGTTCTCCGAAGATTGTGGGGGAATTATGGCTCGGGAATACAGGCATCCACCAAGCGCAGCATGTCTTTCGGCCTCGATGAGGGATCTTGGGTATTCGCTCGAAACGGCAATTGCTGATTTGATCGACAACAGCATTTCTGCTGGTGCAGATATTATCGACATTATTTGTGATGTGTCAGGTAAGGTGCCTGTTGTCGCTATTCTCGACAACGGAACAGGGATGGCGGAAGACGGATTGATGGACGCGATGCGACATGGAACTGGTAATCCCAAGCAGCATCGTTCGCCGCGGGATCTGGGCCGCTTTGGTCTTGGACTGAAGACGGCATCGTTCTCTCAGTGTCGCTCCTTGACAGTGATAAGCACGAAGGATGGGGCTATCTGTGGTGCCGAATGGAACCTAGATCGCATCGATACAGCAGACGACTGGATCCTGAGTATTCTCGATGATGCTGATATTTTGGCACTGCCTTATGTTGATCGCCTTGGCAAGCAAGGGACTGCGGTCATATGGCGAGAGCTTGACCGCTTGCTGGAAGACGAGGCCGGAGATCGTCGTCAGGAGATCGTGAACGAAAAGCTTGAAACGGTGGGGCGCCATATTTCCCTCGTTTTCCATCGTTTCCTTTCGGGAGAGATAAAGGGGCGTTCCAAAATCTCGCTCACTATTAATGGTCGTCCCATTGGCGCATTTGATCCCTTCTGCCGAAAGAATCCGGCCACGCAAGTCCTTCCGGAGGAAATCGTCCGCATAGGCGATGCCGAAGTTCGCTTGCAACCATACGTGCTTCCACATCACAGCCGTCTTTCCGCGTCCGAGTACGACTACTACCAGGACCGCAGCGACTTCATCTCCAACCAGGGAGGCTATGTCTATCGGAACGGGCGCCTGATGGCGTGGGGAGATTGGTTCCGGCTGGTACCGAAGGGTGAGGCCACCAAACTGGCACGGGTGCAGATCGACTTTCCCAACAGTCTGGACGAAGCTTGGACGATCGACATCAAGAAGTCGCGCGCCCGCCCGCCCCACGCGGTGCGTGAGCGCCTGCGTCAGATAATCTCTAAGATTGCCAGCCGCAGCGTGACGGTACATCGGGGTCGCGGACAGAAGCTGTTTCAGGAAACCCAGGCGCCGTTCTGGGAGCGATATGCCGATAACGGTGGCATTCGGTTCGTGATCAATGAACAGCACCCAATCATAGCCTCGCTGGCGGGAAGACTCTCGACAGAGGATGCAGACCTGCTTAGCACGCTGCTTGATTCGGTTGCAGCTTCGCTGCCAGTTGAGATGATCTATTCCGACTATTCGACTCACCCGCGCGAGATCAATCAGCGTTCGGTGGATGAAAGCCAGACCATGGAGCGTCTGAGGAACCTGCGTCAGGTTCTGTACGGTGATGGGCCGGGCGATGCGAGGGCTTTTCTTCAGATCGTGCGCTCCACACATCTTTTCGATGGCCAGATTGAGCTAGCCGAAAAATTCATCAGCGAGGCCTTTGCATGAGCATTACAGCCATCACGGAAGAACGAAACATTGCCAACGCTCTCATCTCGGGCCTTGCCAACATGGCGGAAACGCCAACGCGCGATCAGGTGGAGGAAAAGGCAAGGCAGATTGCTTCAATCTTCGGCTATACGGGAGACCTCCGCAACATTGTCACCGAGGCCATGGAATCGGTTGTGACCCGCATGGGAGCAGGCATCTCATTGGTTGATGTCAATGCGAAGCATAACGATCAATGGGTTCACAAGCGCGAGGACATCACTTGGAGCTATGCCAATGCATACGAGGAATTCCTTCGCAACGAGGGCTGGCCTCCTCAGATGGTCCAGTCGCTGAGCGATGTGACCAACCGCATTCTTGGTCACCTTCAGGATCCACTGAGCGAAGGCACGAGCTGGAACCGTCGTGGCCTGGTCATCGGCCATGTGCAGTCGGGGAAAACGGCTAACTATACGGGTTTGATAGCACGTGCAGCCGATGCGGGCTACAAGTTCATCGTCGTCATCGCGGGCATTCACAACAACCTGCGCAGGCAGACACAGCAACGCATTGACGAGGCCTTCATCGGTCGATCGAGTGATCCGGAGGATCGCCGGAAAATAGGCGTCGGCCTTGATCCAGACTATCCCGGTGCGGCAACACTCACCAACATCAATGAGGACTTCAACAAGAACACAGCGGCCAAGAGCGGCTGGAAGATCAACGACTTCAGCAAGCCGATCATCCTGATCATCAAGAAGAACGTCACGACGCTCACAGCGTTGCATAAATGGCTGAAAGAACTGAACGCCGAAGGGAAAGACCGCATCTCCGATGTACCCATGCTGCTGATCGATGACGAGGCCGACAACGCATCGATCAACACGAACAAGGAGGATCTGGACCCAACCCGGACGAATGCGATGATTCGCCGCATCCTGGGTCTGTTCGCGAAGTCCTGCTATGTCGGATATACGGCAACACCGTTCGCCAACATCTTCATCAATCCGGATGCCTATGGCGATGATGTGCAGGAAGAGCTATTCCCTCGCGACTTCATCTATTGCCTGGATGCACCCACAACCTATTTCGGTGCGGAGAAGGTATTCCTCAATGAGGCGACAAGCGAGTCGATCATCAGGCCGATCGATGATTGCGAGGATCTCATTCCCTACTCGCACAAACGCGACGATCCCGTCCACGAGTTGCCTCCCAGTCTCTATCGCGCACTCGACGAGTTCATCGTCGCCCGCGCCATTCGGAACCTGCGCGGACAGGCCGGCAAGCATTGCTCGATGATGGTCAATGTGTCGCGCTTTGTGCCGGTGCAGAAGGCTGTGCGCGACTTCCTGAGTCTCAGGGAGAAGAAGATCAGAGAAGCAGCTCTCGCCAACTACGCGATGCCGGAAGACGTTTCGTCAAGAAACATGTACATGAAAGGCCTGAAGGAGGCCTTCGATGCCGAATATGCCGACGTTGGAGTCACATGGGCTGAAGTGAAGACTGCCCTCAATGGCGTCTTTGAGCATCTTCACCTCTATGTCATCAACAGCAAGAGTGACGAGGTGCTAGACTACACCCGGTACGAGAAGGAAGGCATCGGGCTGACGGCGATCGCGGTCGGTGGCCTGAGCCTGTCGCGAGGTTTGACCATCGAGGGATTGACCGTCAGCTACATGTACCGCAATACGAAGATGTACGACACCCTCATGCAGATGGGTCGCTGGTTCGGCTACCGGCCGGGCTTCGAGGATCTCTGTCGCGTCCATCTCTCGCGCGATTCGATCAACTGGTACTCCCACATCGCCGATGCTGCCGAAGAACTTGTGCAGCAGGTCAAACGCATGCGGCGCGATCGCCTGAGCCCCAAAGATTTTGGGCTTTACGTCCGCTCGCATCCGGACAGCCTGCTGATCACAGCCGCGAACAAGATGAGATCCGGCCAAGAGGTCACAGTCGAACAGAGTTTCAGTGGGCGACTCCGTGAAAGCTACATCGTTTCCACCGACCCCAATGTGAATGCAAAGAACTTTGAGCTGATCGCCGATCTCTGGCGAAGTGGATTTGGTGGACGGCCAGAGAAGCCCACCAAGAAAGGCGTCATCTTCAGAGACGTGTCCGTCGAGGTGATCGACGATTTTCTCACCCGATTCGAATGCCATTCGACCTTTGCGGGACAGAAATCGGACGTGGTGAGTTATCTCGAACGGATCGCAACGAAGCGTCCGCTTGCGGATGTTCTGCTGATTTCTCCCCCGGGTGGGTCGGGTGGTGAAAGACCGTTCACCCTGAGGAATCAGGTGCGCGTTGTAGGGAAGGATCAGCCAAACGGCACTTCGTGGCGCCTGAACAAGGACCGGGTCGCCTCGCGCGGCGACGAAAAGCTCGGACTCGGCGACACACAATGCGATGAGGCTAGGAAAGTCGCTGGTGGCGAAGATGGATCAGGGGCGGTATCCGACACACACTACCGCATGGTTCGGAACAAACCACTCCTCATGATTCACAGTCTGGAACCCAAGAGCGAGACAGTGACAGGTCCGATCGCCGCCTTTGGGGTTAGTTTTCCCTACGGAGATTATTTGACGACCATCAATGTCGTCGTCAACAAGGTCTGGCTCCAACAGATGGTGGGATATGCCGATGACCCTGCTGAGGAGGAAGAGCAAGATGATTGATTCCTCACCATGGGATGACATCACCGTTCCGGGAGCGGACTTCAATGTCCGCCAAGTTGCAGTGGAAACAGCCGTGCCCTGCTTCTGGGGACGTGATGCCAGTGGTGCCTGCCTGTTCATTGTGGAACTTCAGGGCGACCACGCAGCCCAGTACCGGAAGAATGCGGTCACGGTGAACGGCGTCGATGTCGATCTTCGTGCCGGCGCTCAGGGGCAGCAACACCTAGTCCTCGTTCTTGAAAGACAGGTCGATCGCGATCTCTTCAAAGGACTGTGCCAAACCCTTGCATTCGCACTGGAACACGCCACCGATTCGGCCAGCTCTCTGGCAGTCTCGCTGGCGCACATCCGTCGCTGGAAGACTTTCCTCTCGGGCCGAAGTCAGCATCTTTCCACCGAGGCAGTCCGTGGTCTCTTCGCTGAAATCGTCTTTCTGATGGAGCTGATCGATCGGAAAATGCCGAGCAATGCCGCCGTTGAAGCCTGGCTTGGTCCGGAACGATCACATCAGGATTTCATCTTCGGCAATACGGCTGTTGAGGTCAAGTCACTCTCGGGCGCCGAGCGGAGCAGTATCCGCATTTCGTCGGAAGACCAGCTTGAATCCCTGAACGACACACTGTTCCTGCGCGTTTACCGGTTGAGCAGTCTGGCGGATGCGGAAGGTGCCCGTTCCCTCAATGAGATCGTCGCGGCAGTTCAGGTGCGGTTCGATGAGGCGGGGGCCGTCGAGGCCTTTGACCGGAAGCTGGTTGCTCACGGCTATGCACCGCTCCCTGACTATGATGAGCCACGTTTTGTCGTCAGCGACGTGCGCAGCTATCGGGTTGCCGACGATTTTCCGCGTCTCATGCGGTCGCAACTGCCGGCAGGAATTGCCAAGGTAGCCTACGATATCAAACTGGAAACGATTGCTGAATATGAGTGTGACGGAGCCGCCGTCTTCGGAGGAGAGTGATGGAGCAAACATGTGAAGAGTTCTTCCACGACTTCCGACAGGAACTGCTGGCGGGATCCGAGGTCAATGGCAGATTTCAGCTCGACGAGTTCATGGATACCATCGCTGCAGAGCTTGTCGAAACAGGCTTTACGGAAGGCTTCGAACTGTGTCATTTCCGGGCGCAACGTGGAGTGCGTGTGGACGGCTACTGGTTCAATGATGAGGGAGTCCTTAACCTCTTCATCGCAGACTTCGAGTCCCGAAACGAACTGGCGTCCCTGATCAGGACGGACGTAGATGCGGCATTCAAGCGCGTTGCCAACTTCTTCAATGCGAGTATTGACAGGAGTCTGGCTGACGGTCTGGAAGTCACTTCTCCGGAATACGGCCTTGCCAGACAGATTGTCGATCGAAGAGGTGCCATCAGCTCACTCAACCTGATTCTTCTCTCCGAGCGCACGCTCAGCGGGGCGGTGCAGAGCCTTCCGGATGGAGAAGTTGCTGGCGTTCCCACGAGTTATCACGTATGGGATATTTCACGGCTTCATCGTCAGCGGAGCTCACGCAGCTACAAGGAACCACTGGATCTCGACTTCGAGGAGATGTTCGGCAAGGGCATCGCCTGCCTTCCTGCCCACTTGACAACCGATGCCTATCAGTCCTACCTCATGGTCATGCCAGCAGATGTGCTGGCGACCCTGTACGGAAGTTTCGGAGCGCGCCTGCTGGAGCAGAACGTTCGGACATTCCTGCAGGCTCGTGGTAATGTAAACCAAGGCATACGGGCAACGATCCTGAACGAGCCGGGAATGTTCTTTGCCTACAACAACGGGATCACGGCCACTGCGCAGAGTGTCGAGAAAGAGGCAACGGATTCCGGTCTGGCGATCACAAGAATTGTCGATCTTCAGATCGTCAATGGTGGGCAGACCACCGCATCTCTGTTCCATACGCGGAAACGGGACAAGGCGGACCTTTCCCAGATATTCGTTCAGATGAAGCTCTCCGTCATCGACAGTCAACAAAGCGAGATGGTCGTGCCGAAGATATCGGAATACGCCAATACCCAGAACAGGGTGAATGCTGCCGACTTCTTCTCGAATCATCCATTCCATGTCCGGATGGAAGGATTTTCGCGGCGAATTTGGGCGCCGACGCAGAAGGGAGCTGCTCGTGAGACGCGATGGTTTTATGAGCGTGCGCGCGGCCAGTATGCCGATGCACAGTCGAAGCTCACACCTGCAGAGCAGCGTCGATTTAAGGCCGAACATCCCAAACCCCAGATGTTCACGAAAACAGATCTCGCTAAATTTGAGAACGTCTGGGATGATCACCCGAGGTGAGTGAATCTTGGTTCTCAGAAGAACTTTGCGCGTTACGCTGCTCGAATCGGCGAGGAATGGGTGAAATCATCCGATACGTTCAATGAGTTCTATTTCCAGAGAGCCGTCGCACGTGGCCTGCTCTTCCGTGCCACAGAGCGTATTGTTTCCGCACAACCGTGGTACAACGGTGGATACCGGGCAAACATCGTGGCCTACACATTGGCGATACTCAGCGATATCACGAAACGCAGAAAGGCGAGTGTCGACTTTCTGGGAATCTGGAATACGCAGATGGTCGATTCTGTTTTGGGAGAGGCACTCGCCCTAGTGTCGAAGCAAGTGAATGATGACATCATCAAACCACCACCAGGGATCTCGAATATTTCCGAATGGTGCAAAAAGGAAGCATGCTGGACGAGGATACAGGCTCGTACCGAAGCCATTGCCAATCTACTCTCTCAAGAATTTTACGATCAACTTGTTTCGAACGATGATCAAATTGCGACTGAGCGGTCAGCAAAAAATACGCAAAGGATCGACAACGGCATCGAGGCACAGCAAAAAGTACTGGCTGTTCCCTCCTGCGAATGGGCTCGTATCTGCCAATTGCTGCTCGAAAGACATCTGCTCACGCCGAAGGAAGAGGGTGTGCTCAGGGTGGCCATTCAGATTCCTGGCAAGATTCCAACAGAGAGGCAGAGTTTGGTTTTGCTGAAGGTTCTTGATAAAGGACGGCAGGAAGGCATTGTTGTAAGCAAATCCTAACGAGGATTTGCTCAATCACTATATGTTTTCATGACCGCTTTTTGGGGTATCTTCCAATATTGAAAGAACGATCTTGGCTATATTATAAGCAAGGAATGGTGGTACGGCGTTTCCTACCTGATGGAATTGCTGAGTCCGATTTCCTTGAAAAAAATAGTCATCTGGGAAAGTCTGTAACCTGGCTGCTTCTCTTACCGTCAGGCTGCGACACTGATATGGATCATAGTGAATAAAGTAATGTCCATCTTTGGCTATATGACTGGTAATTGTGGTTGATGGCTGATCTTCCAGTTGTACTCGGAAGCGATCAGCGAATTTTCCACTCTTCCAGTTTTTATGAGCCGGAGTTAATCCTTCCAAAGAAAAATCCTTATGGCCTTTGGGAGAAACACCTTTTGCTTGAGCGAATGCAGCGGCAAAGAGGTAGCGACGCAGGTCACTCTCCATATGCCCTCTGGTTTCATGATTCATAAAAAAATCGAGATGCCTTGATGCCAGCCCTGTATACCATTGGGCTAATTCAGAGAAACATTTTTGAGGGTTACGATATTGTTTTCGTTGCATACCGTAGTCACGTGGTAAACGTGTTGCTATGGCAACTATATTCAGAATATCTGCGACATCTTCCAGTTCATTCTTTTCCTTACGGGCCTCTTCTGCGAGTTCACGAGCATGCTTGGTAAGAAGGTCTGCCCATCGTTCAGCAGAATCTTCACCCTTTGATATCTTGCTGCGAAGTGAGGGAAGATCCCCAATAACCTGTCTTACACTGATAGGTGCGAACGCTGGTTTGAGTACGTTTGGTCGCCATCCAGACCCTTTCTCACGGCACAGATCATCTCTTATGCCTAACAAAATCACCCGATGTCTAGCCTGAGGTATACCATAATGTTCCGCTCGTACAATAAAGTCACGGGCGTCAATATTTTTAGGGTCATCTCCCTGAACAAAAGATGTATCTGTAACTAATGAAAAAATGCTATAGCCACAACTTACCAAGTCTTTCAAGATACTTTGAAATATTTTCGAACCATTAACTTTAGATGAAAGAATACCCTTAACATTTTCCATTACGAAAATCTGCGGTTTATATTTATCAATAATGCGTAGATATTCCTTGTAAAGGAAATGGCGGGGGTCTTCTTCTGCTTTATAATTTACGTTACCTTTGTTTCTGGCCCTGCCGACTAGAGAATATGCTTGGCAAGGCGGGCCGCCAATCAGAACCCAAGGCGTTTTCGAGTTTATACCTTTTTCCCTGATTGCCTGATCGAGACGAAGGTTGCTATCTGCTTTACCTAGTGTCAGCATCAATGCTTCATTGCACGCCTCTACCCAGGCATTGCTTGTTTTTTCATCCCATTCTGGAAGTGGGGTCGCATCTTTAGGGATGCTGCTTTTGCCGTTACATAGCGAAAAATAAGGGGCAACAGCATCGTTGCCTAATCTCTTCAAGTTACGGTAGAAGGCTCGCAGTCGAAGCGTTGCATGTGCTGAATGCTCCATCTCCGCAGAGATGGCGATACGGAAAGCAGCATGCGAAGAAAATCCTTCACCCAGCCCTCCAGGGCCAGCAAAAAGGTCTACGATGGGAATCTGTAACAAAGCGGTGCTCATATTATATATCAGTGGTTCTTGTCGGTTGCCAAGATACCAGGAAGTGGCGTAAACGGGAAGGTAAACCTGATGGACATTGTTGATAAGAAGACGCGGTCTCGTATGATGTCTGGCATAAAAGGGAAAAATACACGACCAGAATTGATCGTACGGAAATATTTGCATGCTCAAGGCTTTAGATTCAGGCTACATGTTGACAACTTGCCTGGTAGACCCGATATCGTTTTACCTAAACATGGATTGTGTATTTTCGTTCATGGGTGCTTCTGGCATCGACACGATCGCTGTAAGTATGCAACTACACCAAAGACTCGCTATGAATTTTGGATGAAGAAATTTATTTCTAATAAACAAAGAGATATTGAAGTTAAAATGAAACTGTATGACGCTGGGTGGCGTGTATTTGAACTATGGGAGTGTGGTTTCAGAGATGGTGGTACCCCTCTTGACTGGTTGGCTGAATCTATTTGCAGCGATATCATCACGCTAAACTGGCCTGACTATGTATGCAGTGGTGATAAATTGGACTCTTCATTGTAATCACAGAGGTTCTCCGATGTGGTTATGGCCGGTGTTGGTAATCTGAACGCTTCCAACCTATTCCTGTTAGAATATGTGATGACAAAACTACTATACTAACTACCTTGTTATCACGTCGTGCTTTTGCCATATATCTGCTGTATGTACCGCCCACGTCCATCGCCATGCCCTAAATCCATCGACACCAGCGCGCTGGCTTCCCGATTACTGAAACCCTGTCGCCGGTAATAATGCATCGCATCCTGCGCCCATGCGTAACGCAGGCTGTGCGGGGAATATTGCCCCTTTAGTCCGGCCAGAGCGGTTTGCGAACGCCAGCGGTTTATGGCACTTTTCAGATCCGGTTTATCAATCAGCCGATCGTTATGAGTAGCGGCTACCGCCAGCGCCTGATTCACTGTCTGCGTTAACGCTTCCCGATCCAGCACCCGCGTTTGCCGGGGTCGTCCGCCTTTGGTGCCGAATACCACCATCAATTGCTCGTCGCCTCGATCCAGTGCGGTGGCCCATGTCTGGAGCGACTGCGAACATTGCACCGCTTCCTGCGAACGTAGGCCCATCATCCGAGCCAGTTGCAGCGTCAGCGCGAGTCCGGCGTCTTTCTGTTGCAGGATTGCCAGCGTCGCCTGATAGCGCTCCGGCGTAATCGCCTTTCGCGTACCGTCCCGTCTGGCGCCGCTCAGCCCTAACGCCTTGTTGCTCAATCGTTCCGCATCCGCCAACTTATCCCGACCGGCGGTGCGCAGTATCACCCGCACCGCTGCCATTTCATTATGCAGCGTGCGCAGAGTAATTCCCTGTTCTAACCGTTCGGCGATATAGCATTCGATATGTTTTGCTTTCAGATGCTGCACCGTGCGGATCTGAATATTCAAAGACAGCAGGTGACTGGCAAGCCGCTCTGCAATTTTTAGTCGGTCATGCACCGTCTTATGGCTGCCGCCGGCCTGTCGGGCCAGCGTAAGCATTTCCCGCCTTAATCGTGACATAGAACCCCCATCCTCAATAACCTCTGTTCTCCGGCGCACGGCGATTTACGACACGGGGAAACCGTGTCGCACTGAACAATACCTGCGCGCCGGAGCGGCAGCGGTTGAGGTATGACGGGGATATCGGTTATGCACTCGGTGCAGCCGCCTGCATCAGCAGGGTGGATCCCCTCAGGCTAAAAGCCTGCCTCAGGTATCGGTTCAGTCCTCCTCTGATAATTGGGTTGATGAGAATTGACGCAGAAAATGTGCGTCAGATGACAAGTCGCGTCGGACAGCGCTGTGGCGTAAGGGCTGGCGCAGAGTACGTTAGCCGCGTCACTTGCAACGGCTTTTCGCCGCATGAAGTGACGCCGCTGCCTCATGGATAAGCTAGGCTGAGGCAGCAAAAGGCCGCAGACGGTTGCGCCAGCTATAAGATTGTTACGTACGCATCAATGCGTATGCGAAAGGCAAGAACAAAAAGGATGCAGCCCTAAGGCGTTGGGATAAGGTAGCTACCATCGCCGCAGCGATCACCCGCAGACTGGTAGCGGGACGGGTTGGGTGTCGACCACACAGGTTGAGCCTGCGCGTTGGCTTGAAGGTCGTGGCAACATGGGAATGCTGCTTGCAGCAATGGTGTAAGACTCACAACTTACTGCGCCAAAATCCGTATATCAAGCGGCTAACGCGCTGCGCTTGTTGGCTCCTTACTGGATTTCTATTCCATAGAAATCCAGTAAGGAGCGTCTAAATCCACTGACAGGATGAAAAAAATTTTGTAAATTTTTAGTGGCTAATCCGAAGTTCCATCTCGGTATTGTTGATGCTGTCCGCTGTTATAACGCGAAGGCCAGATCTCTTCGGGGCGTTTATGCAAGGCTTCGGCGATTAAGCGTTCTCCTTTAGGCCAATGGCGCGTCAGTGTATTTGCCAAAGTGGAAGAGGCGAGTCCCGCTTCTCTGGAAACCGCAGCCAGCGTTGTGCCTTTCTTTCTTAAACCAGCAATGATATCTGCCGGATGCCAGTCTTGTTCAATCATACGAAGTCACCCAGGTTGATGCCCGTCAGAGGCGATGAAATCGTTTGTTCTGACTAAGGCATATTTTAATTTCTTCCTTTTTAGCATCCGCTAAGTGACTTTATCTTAAGAGTTACTAAAGACGCGGGATTGAGTTCCTGTTCATTGACGATGGGCGAAAATATCGCATCTCCAGCACGCTGCCGTTGTCCGCCGCGTTCACAAAGTCGGGCCGTCATTGCATCATGAGGCGGCGTTGTTCCAGAGCGTCGCTGTGGTTATGGGCTCGACTTACTTTATTTTTATCTACGAGGGCAAGGCGGCTTTGAAAGACAGCATCTCACAGACGCAAAAAAGCCCGCAGGGCTTGCGCCATGCGGGCTTTTCGTACTTCACCGGCCTTATCTGGTAATAACCGGTGTCTAAATTGGTGGAGCTGGGGGGATTTGAACCCCCGTCCGGAATTACTCTACCGTTGGTACTACATGCTTAGTCTAATCTTTACATTCGCCTGCCAGCTGCGGATAGACACGCTACTAACAAACTAGCCTGATTGGATTTAACGCTTCAGCCCCAGGCAGGACATCCACGCGATCTCTTTTGGGTTTGACCTCTCTTGATCCCCGTCCTAAGAGCGGAGGCTAGGGAGAGAGGGCTCAGAGCAGGTTATTAAGCTGCTAAAGCGTAGTTTTCGTCGTTTGCGACTATTTTTTTGCGGCTTTTTACGAGGCCAACCGCCCCTCGGCATGCACCTAGGGCTTTGCAAATCCCGTCGAATCCAGAATCAGCCCCAAGGAACTTTCGTTAGTATATCAGAACTTACCTGACTTTAGCCACCCGCTTAGCGGTTTGCGTTCTTCATGATACGCGCTTTGTCTACTTTCCACTCACGATCTCGAATATCGTCACGTTTGTCGTGGTCTTTTTTACCTTTCGCTACGCCGATTTTGACTTTGCTCCAGGCGTTTTTCCAGTACATGGATAAGGCAACCACCGTGTAGCCATCACGGCTGGTGCGGCCCAGCAGAGAATCGAGTTCCCGTTTGTTGAGTAACAGTTTGCGCGTGCGCGTCGGATCACAAACAACATGTGAAGAGGCGACGTTGAGCGGTGTGATGGTGGCGCCGAACAGATACGCTTCGCCGTCACGGAATGTCACATAGCTGTCGCTGATATTGGCTTTGCCCGCACGCAGTGATTTTACTTCCCAACCTTGCAACGAAAGACCGGCCTCAAATTCCTCTTCAATGAAGTATTCGTGGCGGGCACGCTTGTTTTGCGCAATGGTAGCGGAACCGGGTTTGTACGCTTTTTTCTTTGTCATAGTGCCGTCATTATACTGGATGTAAAAGGGAATGAAATCCCTGCCGATTGTTTGAACCATTGTTAATGATATTGTGCGATAGTGCGCGCGGAATTTTCATCTGTCGGCTTATCAGTGCTATTATTTTGCGCGTTTATGAATCACGGAAAATGATATGCCAAAGATAAGTCGTTCTGCTCTGGTGCCATTCAGTGCGGAGCAAATGTACCAATTGGTGAATGATGTCTCTTCTTATCCCGCGTTTTTACCAGGTTGCACCGGCAGCCGGGTAATTTCTGCCACGCCAGATGAAATGACCGCCGCGGTTGATGTTGCCAAAGCGGGGATTCACAAGACATTTACCACACGCAACACGCTGACCAATAACCAGAATATCAACATGCAACTGGTTGATGGTCCTTTTCGCCAATTAAGCGGCGACTGGCGCTTTACGCCGTTAAGCCCCGATGCCTGCAAGGTGGAGCTGCACCTTGATTTTGAATTCACCAATGCGTTGATTGAACTCGCTTTCGGTAAAATTTTCAAGGAGTTGGCAGGAAATATGGTGCAGGCGTTCACGCAACGGGCCAAAGAGGTTTACAGTGCCTGATATTCGCGTGGAGGTCGTTTATGCCTTATCGGAACGACAATACCTGCGGCCGGTAACGCTGGCGGAAGGGAGTACCGTCGAACAGGCGATTGTTGCATCGGGGCTGTTGGAACTGCGCCAGGATATCGATTTACAGACCAATAAAGTCGGTATCTATAGTAAAGCGGCGAAATTGACCGATATTCTCAATGATGGCGATCGCGTCGAGATTTACCGGCCGCTGATTGCCGACCCGAAAGCGTTGCGTCGTCAGCGCGCCGAGCGCGCTAAAAAGTAAAGCGTCTGGCGCTTTACTCCCGTCACTCGTCTGCACAGCGGAAACCTTGTCTGATAAAATCGTGGGTTTTCGCTGTTTCAGATTCGCTCTACATTCAACAGGTTATCGCCAGATTAATTCAGCGCGGGTTTGTTATCGATGTGAGTTAACACGCCTTCGCCGCTAAAGGTCAGCGTCAAGGTTTGTTGTTTGACGGATTCATGGCCCGGCTGTTGGCGGAATACATAAAACCAGGTATTGCTGCCGAACGGATCCTGCATCATGGGCGTTCCCAGGATATAAGCAACCTGTTGTCGGGTCATTCCCGTGTGGATTTTCGCGACGTCAGCCGGCGCCAGATAGTTTCCCTGATTGATATCCGGCCGATAAACCACTTTCTCTAACGTGGAACAACCGGCAGTCAGCATAACAACCACCGCAGCGACGACAGTCAGCGTTTTACAGCGCATAGTGATTACATTCCTTAAGAGCATAGGTTGCCGATGATAATAGACCTTGCCTGAATTGAAAACCTGCAAGACCCCAGTATGACCTCGGGAAGGCAAAAAAGTTGGGATTTTTTATGGCGGGCCGTCACTACGTGGCTTGAAAACGCGCCCGGCGTTAATTGCTTTGCTTTATCGAGTCAGGCTGACTTCCCCTTATCGGGTTTACGGGCGTCGATGTCCCGATTTTCAGCGTCCGCAGGCTGCGTTTCCTTCCCCTGTTTTTCTGCAAAAATAACGCATAATCAATACCATTTTTGTTCTTTGTGGTTTCTGTTCGCCTGTGGCAGCATCGCTCTGGACTCAGGTTCTCCTGTCTTCTTGTGCCATCGTCCGATCCGGCGGCACTCATCCTTAGCTTAACTATGAATACATCATTACTGCCCGTTGGCGTCATATCGGCGGGTGGCTTCGCTTAAAATGAGATCGATATGCTATTTTCAACTGCGTTTTACTTTTTCTCCGCCAGTAAATTAAAGAAATATGCCGCCGCGGCCATGATGGGAACGTTATTTTTGCTTACCGGTTGCGATGATGGCGGTAATGAAACGCAAACGTCATCGCCCTCGACGATCCGTTATGCGCTATGGTCTTCTCCCAGCGGAAACTTTCATCCCGAACTTTATTTTACCGATTACGATCGCGCGGTGATTTTTGTCACCTTTGATCGTCTGGTGGAGCTGAGTCCGAAGCAGGAGTTTATTCCTTCGCTGGCGACCCGTTATGAGTACGCCAACGACGGCAAGACGCTGATTTTCCATCTGCGCGACGACGTAAAATGGCATGACGGTAAACCGTTCACCGCCCATGACGTGGCGTTTACCTATCAGGCCACGGCGGATGCGAACTGGCCGGCGGATACGCCGGAGTTTACCACCCAGCTCGAAGGCTTCGACGCTTACCACAGCGGTAAGGCGCAGCAGGTGAGCGGCATTAATGTCATTGACGATCACACGGTGAGCTTTACGTTCAAAACGCCTTACGCTTCGGCGCTGGCGTATTTTGCCGATCGCCCGGTGCTGGCGAAACACGTATGGGAAAGCACGCCGGTCGGCGAGTGGAGCAACGCAACCGCGCTGCTGAATAACCCGGTGGGAACCGGCCAGTATAAAGTGGTGCGTTTCGTGCCGGATCAATATGTGGAACTGGCGCGCAATGATGACTACTTCAAAGGGCAACCGAAAACCGAGCGGCTGATTTTCAAAGTCAGCAACCGCGATACGGCCCAGTCGGAACTGCTGAACGGCGAACTGGATATTGTGCAGTTGTCCTCCTTTAACCCCGCGGATTTAAAGCAGTATGAAGATGCGGGCGTTAATCTGGTGATTCAGAACGGCACCAGCGGGCAGTATATGACCATCAACCATCAGGATCCGATTCTGGCCGACGTGCGCGTGCGGCAGGCGCTGATATATGGCATCAACCGGCAGGGGATTATCGATCATTTGCTGTTTGGCCACGGCCAGTTATTCAATGCCAAGGTTCACCCGCAGGATCCCGCCTATCCGTCGGCGATCAACAATTATTCCTATTCGGTTGAGAAGGCCGGCGAATTGCTGGAAGAAGCGGGCTGGCTGAAGGGCAGCGATGGCGCGCGCGTCAGAGACGGCCAGCGTTTGACGCTGACGCTGCATGTGCCGACCGGCAACCGCACTCGCGAACAGTCTGCGGCAATCATCCAGCAGGATCTGAAAAAGTTGGGGATTGACGCCAATATCATTGTCGGCGACTTCAACTCCACGCTGTCGATCCTGCAAAAGCCGAGCACGCCTTACCAACTGCTGTTGATGGGCGGCACCTTCCGTCCGGGGCAGTACGACAATAACTACTGGTGGGAACGCTTCAGCGACGATCGCCTGACTCAACTGGGCAATGAAGCCAACCGGACGGTGGATAACGCCGCACGCTACCAGATTCTGCATCGTTGGGTACAGCGCCAGAACGAACTGGCGATCCTTGGCTGGCTGTATATCCCCAGCATCGGTTATGCGGTGAATCCCCGCATTCAAAACTATCAGCCCTATCCCTATGAACCTTTCCGACAGGCCTATCAATGGGAGGTCGAGCAGGCAAAACCGTAGGTCATAGCCGATAAAGGAGAGTCAGATTGCTATGCTGATCGTCTATTTTTTACGCCGTTTGCTGCTGGTGTTGCCGATCGCGTTAGGGATTTCGGTGCTGGTGTTCTTGTTGATTAACATGCAGCCCGGCGATCCCTACGCGTTGATGATCGATCCCAACGCGCCGCCGGCGGTGAAAGAGGCGCTGTTGCAGCGCGTGGGGTATTACGACCCGCTTTATATCCAATATTTCAAATGGTTATTTCGGGTAGTGCAGGGCGACTTCGGGTTTTCGCTGCATTACCGCATGCCGGTTTCCG
Organism: Brenneria sp. L4-2C; assembly: GCF_040240335.1. Lineage (NCBI taxonomy): Bacteria > Pseudomonadati > Pseudomonadota > Gammaproteobacteria > Enterobacterales > Pectobacteriaceae > Brenneria > Brenneria sp. L4-2C. Next base: position 17,046 of record NZ_JBEIAC010000016.1, read on the forward strand.
AGGTGATAGCGAGCCGGTTCGGCAATACGCTGTTGCTGGCCGGCGCGGCGCTGGCGATTTCGTTTCTGGTATCGATACCCTTGGGTACGCTGGCGGCGTTACGTCGCCAGACGTCGTTGGATTATCTGACGGTCTCTTTCAGTTTTATTTTTTTCTCCATCCCGGCCTTTTTCCTCGGTCTGGTGCTGATCAAACTGTTTGCCGTGGATCTGCGCTGGCTGCCGGTATCGGGCAAGGTCACGCTGGGTAAAACGCTGAGCGGCGTTGATTACGCGCTGGACGTGCTGCGTCATCTGGTGTTGCCGGCCCTGGTGCTCGGCTTGATGAACAGCGCGGTATTTATCAAATATTTACGCAGTAGTCTGATCGGTATTTTGGATCAGGATTTTATGCGTACCTTACGCGCTAAAGGCCTATCGCGGCGCAACATTATCTGGCGTCATGCGCTGAAAAACGCGGCCAGGCCAATGATCACCATTTTGTCGCTGGAGATCCCGGTGCTGTTTTCCGGCGCGCTGATGACGGAAACGGTATTTTCCTGGCCGGGTATCGGTCGTCTGAATTATGAAGCGGTATTAAACCGTGATTACAACCTGCTGATGGGGATCATCATGCTGTTGGCGCTGCTGACGCTGCTGGCCAATCTCTTGGCTGACGTGCTGTATGCGATAGTGGATCCGCGGGTGAGGTACACGTCATGAGTATCACGCTGCCTGCCGCGAACGATGCGGCGTCGATACAAGGCAACCGGGCGTGGCGGCGTTTTCGTCGTCATACGCCGGGTATGGTCGGGCTGGCGGTATTGGCGCTGATCGTCATCGTGGTGCTGGTCGCGCCGTGGTTTATGCCGCTCGACCCTGATGATATCGATTTGACGCGCATCGAGTCGCCGCCCTCCGTTCAGCACTGGCTGGGAACGGACGAACTGGGGCGGGACGTGCTTACCCGTCTGATCTATGGCGGACAGGTTTCCGTGCTGGTGGCCTTCAGCGCCACGCTGTTGCAACTGGGCATCGGCATCACGCTCGGCGGTCTGGCCGGCTATTTTGGCAAAGGCGTTGACGCCGTGGTGATGCGTTTCACCGACATCATTATGTGCTTCCCGTTTTATGCCATCGCCATTTCCATGGCCGGCCTGCTTGGCGCCAGCACCTGGAACGTGGTGATCATCATCGGCGTGCTGAACTGGACCGGGATTGCACGTCTGATCCGCGCCGAATTTCTCTCATTATCCAGTCAGGAATATGTGGAGGCCGCGCGCGTGATGAACGTAGGGCACTGGCGCATCATTTCCCGCCATTTGCTGCCGAATGCGCTGGGGCCGGTCATCGTCTACGCCACGCTGGCGATCGCCACCGGCATCCTGGCCGAGGCCGCGTTGAGCTTCCTCGGGCTGGGGGTTAAACAACCGACGGCAAGCTGGGGCAATATGCTGTCGGCGGCGCAAAATATGCGCGTGTTGGGCAATGCCTGGTGGCTATGGCTGCCGCCGGGCGTGATGGTTTTTGTCATGGTGCTGGCGATTAATTTTGTTGGCGATGCGTTGAGATACGCATTCGATCCCACTTCTTCGCGGGCTTAATACCCTGTTGGCAGTAATCCCATGTTGGCGGTAATACCACGTAGTGTCGGAGGTAACATGAGTACGTCTTTGAATAAGCAGGAACAGCAATGGCTGGCGCGTATTGACGAATGGGTTGAGCGACATAAGGAAGAGCTGGTGGCCGATATCGCCGAGTGGGTGCGGATTCCGAGCATCAGTATCAGTCAGGACGGCGAAGACGCGCCTTTCGGCGCGAACTGCGCGCAGGTGCTGGAAGTCGCGCTCAGACGCGCGCGCGAACTGGGCTTTCGCACGCAAACGCATCAGGGTTATGCCGGTTCCATTATTTATGGCGAGCACGAACAGGATATCGGTCTGGCGAGCCATCTCGACGTGGTGCCGGAAGGCGAAAACTGGGTTTACCCGCCGTTTGAGGTTACCCGCAAGGGCGACTTTCTGATTGGGCGCGGCGTGGCGGATAACAAAGGGCCGGCGGTGCTGGATTTGTACCTGCTGCGCCTGATTCGCGATCTCGGTATTCCTCTGTCGCACAATTTGCGCCTGATTTATGGTCTGGCGGAGGAGACGGGCATGGAAGATCTGGCCTGGTATGCGCGCAACGCGCCGGTGCCGGTGGTTTCCATCGTCACTGACGGCCGTTTTCCGGTGAATTATGCCCAGAAAGGCCAGATTTCGCTGACGCTGAACGTGCCGGTGGGCGAGACGCTGCGGCATTTTTCCGCCGGTATCGCCGGCAACAGCGTGCCGGAACGGGCTGGCATTCAGCTCGACGGTATTGATTTGACCACGGCGCAGGCGGCGGTGGCGCGGCTATTCGGGCTGGCGCAAGGAAAAGTGCGCGTTGAGGCGCGTGCGCAAGGCGTATGGCTGGAAGCGCAGGGGGTCGCGGGCCATGCCGCATTTCCCGAGGGAACGCTGAGCGCGGTGCGCGTGCTGTTCGCCGCGTTGCTGGAAACGCAACTGCTGACGGGGCGCGATCGGGACGTCGCGTTGTTCTTCGAGCAGGCGCTGGTTTCCCCCTATGGCGAGCATGTCGGTATCGCTTTTGCGGATGCGCCGTCCGGCAAGCTGACATTCAATGCCGGCGTCTGGCGGCCTGACGAACGGCAGGACGCGCTGCGGGTCACCCTGGACATCCGTTATCCGGTGACGACGAAGGCGGAAGCGGTGATTGCCGGGCTGGAAAAAACGCTGGCGCCGCAGGGCATTACGCTGCTGTCATGGAAAGATACGCCGCCGTTTTATATCGAAGAAAACGATCCGCGCGTACAGATCTTACAACAAAGCTATCAGGCCATACGCCAAACCGATGAACCGCCTTACGCCATGGGCGGCATCACCCACTCGAAAGTGCTGCCCCGGGGCATCACCTTCGGGCCGGGCTATGCGCGTACCGACGGCCGAATCCCGGATTTCCTGCCGCCGGGACACGGTTTCCCGCACGGCGCGGATGAATCCCTGCATCTGCCGTCGCTGCTGTCGGTGTTCCCGATTTATGTGTTATCGATTATCCGGCTGGATAACTGGCTGCGCGAGAATCCGCAATAACCTGAATTTCTAAGGAAATAGAGTGATGCCCAATCCCCCCTCATCGCTTGTGCTGTCCGTGCGCGGTCTGAATGTGAGTTTTGCTCAGGCCGCGGGGGAGCAATCGGTGCTGACGGATATCGATTTTGATCTGTACGGCGGCGAGGTGTTGGCGCTGGTTGGCGAGTCCGGTTCCGGTAAGAGCCTGACGGCGCTGTCGATACTCGGTTTGTTGCCCGCCAATGCCCGCGTCAGCGGCGATATCCGCTATGCCGGACAGTCGCTGCTTGCGGCGTCGGAAAGCCAATTAAGGCAGATTCGCGGTAAGCGTATCGCCATGATCTTTCAGGATCCGCGTCTGGCGTTGGATCCGGTGTTCCGCATTGGCGAACAGATTACCGAGGCGCTGCTGACGCATCACAAAGCGCTCAGCCGCGCGGCCGCCCGAGCGCGCGCTCTGGAATTGCTGGAACTGGTGGATATTCCCGACGCGGCCAGCCGCATCGATGCCTACCCGCACGAACTGTCCGGCGGGCAGTGTCAGCGAGTGATGATTGCCATGGCGCTGGCGTGCGATCCGGAAATTCTGATTGCCGACGAGCCTACCACGGCGCTGGACGCCACGGTGCAGAAAGAGATACTTCAGGTATTGCGTCGTCTGCGTCAGCGTATTCCTATCGCCATCTTGCTGATCACGCATGATATGGGCGTGGTGGCGGAAAGCGCCGATAGGGTGATTGTGCTGCGCCGCGGGCGCATTGAAGAAATCACCGATATCGCCGCCTTGTTTCATCAGCCGCAATCGGCCTATAGCCGGGAATTGCTGGCGGCGATCCCTCGCTATCGTCGGCATGCGCCGACGTCGACGCCTTCTCTGCCGACGTTAGTTCAGGTGACCGGACTGTGCGTGGAATACCGACGGCATCGGCAACGCGTGCGGGCGCTGGACGATCTTTCCTTTTCCTTGCCGGCGGGCTGCTTTACCGGCATGGTGGGGGAGTCCGGTTCCGGCAAATCGACGGTGGGGCGGGTGCTGGCCGGTCTGGTTGCTCCCGGCGCCGGCGAGGTGGTGATCGACGGTATCAATATGGCAGACGGTCGGGCGCGGGATATGCGGCGCGTTCGCCAGCAGATCGGCATGGTATTTCAAAGCCCGCGCAGTTCGCTCAATCCGCGTTATACCGTGGCGCAGTCGATAGCCGAACCGCTGGCGGTGCATAGCGATCTGGCGAAACGTGCTATCGACGTTCGGGTTGATCTTTTGCTGGAGCAGGTTGGGCTGGGGAGTTCGTGGCGGCATCGTTATCCGCATGAGCTATCCGGCGGGCAGTGTCAGCGCGTAGCCATCGCCCGTGCGCTGGCGCTGAAGCCGACGCTGCTGATCGCGGATGAACCGACGTCGGCGCTGGATGTGTCGGTACAGGCGCATATTTTGACGCTGTTGAAAAATCTGCAACAGGAATACCGCTTCGGCTGTTTATTCATCAGTCACGATCTGGCGGTGGTCAGCGAATTGTGTCGTGAAGTGCTGGTACTGAAAGCGGGACGTCTGGTTGAATCGGGGCCGGTCGATAAAGTGCTGCATCATCCCGATCATCCCTATACCCGCAAACTGATCGACAGCGTTCTGTATCCGCTCGCCACCTGAGGGTTTTGTCGCGGCTGACCGGCCCCTCCCTGGGGCCGGGCCTTACGCGGCCAGCAGCTCTTTGGCGTTCGCCAGCGTATTTTTCGTGACGGCGCTGCCGCCCAGCAGCCGCGCCAGTTCCTGCAAGCGAGCGCGCTTATCCAGCGGCTGCATCAAGGTTTCCGTTTCCGCGCCGTCCGTCTGTTTGCTGACAAAAAAGTGATGATGACCGCAGCCGGCGACCTGAGGCAGGTGGGTGACGCACATAACCTGCGTGGACTCGCCAAGCTGACGCAGCATTTTCCCGACGATGGCTGCGGTCGGGCCGCTGATCCCCACGTCGACCTCATCAAAAATCAGCGCGGGCGTATCCATTTTACGCGCGGTAATCACCTGAATAATCAGCGCGATACGCGACAGCTCCCCGCCGGAGGCCACTTTAGCCAATGACTGGTGCGGCTGGCCGGGGTTGGTGGTGACGCGAAACTCGATGCTGTCCGCGCCGCTGGCCGTCAGGAATTCAGGGGTAAATTTTACGTCGATAGTGAAATGCCCGTGCGGCATGGCCAGTTCATGCATATTGCTGGTGATCAGCTGCGCCAGCTCTTTGGCGTGGTGCTGACGACGAACATGCAGCTGCTCGGCGACATGCAGCGCCTGCTGATGATATTCACTGACGGCGAGGCTCAGGGATTCATGATCGCTTTCCTGCTGCGCCAGCAACTGCTGTTCTTCCAGCAACTGCTGGTGAAACGCCGGCAAGGCTTCCGGCTGAACATGGTGTTTACGCGCCAGCGCCAACTGGCGGGATAGCCGTTGCTCAAGTTCAAACAGCCGGATAGGGTCGAGATCCATCTGTTCGCTGTAATGACGCAGTTCGTCGCTGGCCTCGCTAAGTTGGATGCCCGCTTCCTCCAGCATGGAGAGCACGCCGGACAGCTTCTCATCCATACCGACCAGCTCGCCGAGACGATGTTTTACGCTATGCAGCATGCCGAGCATATTTTGCTCTTCGTCTTCACTGAGCAACTGCAATGCCTGCTGACTCAGCGCCAGCAGTTGTCCGCTGTTCGACAACCGTTTGTATTCGGCGTCGATCTGTTCATATTCGCCGGACTGCGGGGCGAATTCATTCAGCTCTTTCAATTGATATTGCAGCAGTTCGCGACGGGCTTCCCGTTCTATGGCGGCCTGTTGCAACTGCGCCAGCGAACGGCAGCTCTGGTGCCACTGCTGCCACACTTGCTGCATGGCGCCGAGCAATTGGGCTTCATCGGCGTAGGCGTCCAGCAGATGTTTCTGGTGCTCCGGTTTGAGCAGCAACTGATGCGCGTGCTGGCCGTGCAACTGAATCAGAAGCTGGCCGAGTTCGCGCAATTGCGACAGGGGAACCGCCGTACCGTTGATAAAACCGCGCGAGCGGCCGTCCGCGCCAATCACCCGGCGCAGCAGGCACTCATTGCTGTCGTCCAGTTGATTTTGCTCCAGCCAGCGCCGCGCGCTGGGCGTGTCCGCCAGCGAGAAACGCGCGCAGATATCCGCGCGGGACGCGCCCGGCCTTACCATGCTGGCGTCAGAACGATTGCCCAGGCACAGGCCGAGGGCATCGATAGCAATGGATTTACCGGCGCCGGTTTCGCCGGTGATCACGCTCATTCCCGCCTGAAAATCGATTTCTAACTCACGCACGATGGCGAAGTTACTGATAGTGAGTTGCGCCAGCATGATAGTTTTCCTGTATGTAATAACAAGGTGTGAATGCATACAGTATAAACTGGTTTTATATACAGTAAAGTGGTGAAAAGCGATTTTAGAATAATTTTTTCGACCAGCCGAGCTTTGAACTCAACGTATTGAAATAATTATAATTTTTAGGGTGAATAAGATTCAGCGCATATTCGCTGCGGCGAATCAGCACCTCTTCCTTTTCCTGTATCGGCAGCGAAATCTGGCTGTCGCAGCTGATTTCCAAATCGCTGGTGATGTGGGAAAACTTCAAACGGATGGTGCTGCTGCTGTTGATTACCAGCGGACGCGCCGAAAGCGTATGGGGGAACATCGGCACCAGCGTAATGGCGTCCAGCGAGGGGGTCAGGATCGGGCCGCCGGCGGATAAGGAGTAGGCGGTGGAGCCGGTGGGCGTGGAAATGATCAGGCCGTCCGAACGTTGGGAGAAGGCGAAGCTGTCGTCGATATAGACTTCGAATTCAATCATGTGCGCCACTTTCCCCGGGTGGAGCACCACTTCATTAATGGCGGTGCTGCTGCTGCTGGGCCGATCGGCGCGGCAAATATGCGCTTCCAGCATAAAACGTCGTTCGCTCAGATACTGACCGCTTAATACATCGGAAAGTTGCTGTTGGGCGTGGTCGGGATCCAGATCGGTCAGAAAGCCGAGGTTGCCGCGGTTAACGCCGATAACCTGAATGTCGTAACGCGATAGTACCCGGGCGGCCCCCAGCATATTGCCGTCGCCGCCCACCACCACGGCGAGATCGGCTTTCTGACCAATCTCGGCCAGACTGCCGCTTTGCGCGCCTTTCAGATTCAGATCGAGGGCGATCTGCTGCTCAATCAACACCGTATAACCTATACTGGTCAGCCAATGATAGAGCATTTCGTGGGTCGCCAGCGCGGTAGGATGGCGCGGATGGCCGACTATGCCAATACATTTAAACGGTTTATTCATTGCTGTCGTTATCCTCGGCGTAATGAGCCAGTAGCGGGGAAATCAATATGTGACTGATTCCCTTGAATCCCCGGTTTTGATCCCCATAATAAGCAACTAGCGGGATTAATGCTAAAACGCGGAGAATTTCATGAGTAGTAAAGAACAGAACACGCCTGACGAGCAAGTCTTGGATCAAACGGACGCGGCAAAAGGGCAACAGGCGCAAGGCGCAGCAGATGCAACCGACCCACGCGATGCGCGTATCGCCGAACTGGAAGCGCAGTTGAGCGAGTTGCAACAGCGTGAACGTGATAACGTGCTGCGCGCCCGCGCCGAAGCCGATAATATCCGCCGCCGTGCGGAAATCGATGTTGAGAAGGCGCATAAATTCGCGGTGGAAAAATTCGCCAGCGAAATGCTGCCGGTGATCGACAATCTTGAACGTGCGCTGGATTTGGCGGATAAATCCAACGAAGCGTTGGCGCCGATGGTTGAAGGTATCGAACTGACGCTGAAATCACTGCTTGATGCCGTGCATAAGTTTGGCATTGAAGTCATTGAGGACGTGAATGTTCCCTTTAATCCGGATGTCCATCAGGCCATGACCATGCTGGAATCCGCCGATCACGAACCCAATCACGTCATGATGGTGATGCAGAAGGGCTACACGCTGAATGGACGCCTGCTGCGTCCGGCGATGGTGGCGGTCTCTAAAGCGAAAGCCTGATTACCTTTCATCTTTCACGTCGCAGACCGGGATATCTGTTGTTTCCTGCGGCCTGAGACCTTGCGTTACACTCTGACCCCATGCCTCGGCGTGGGGTTTTTGTTTATATTTTGTTAAGGTTTTTTTATTAAAGGCGTGTTTTTTATCCTCTTGTTGGACCATCATATTTATCTATCAGAAGAATCGTTATTGCCATTTTAAATGCGCTTGATAATCATTATCATTTATGTGAAGGTGATAAAAACAATAGCGTTAGAAGGGTTATACTATGTCGAGCAGTCGAGTCGCCGAATCAGCACGCCGTACATCAAGAAAAGTTAAACTTTCTTTGATGGGGCCGGCGTTTATCGCGGCGATCGGGTACATCGATCCTGGTAACTTCGCAACCAATATTCAATCCGGCGCCGCCTACGGCTACACCCTGTTATGGGTTGTGGTATGGGCCAATGTCATGGCGATGTTGATCCAACTGTTGTCGGCCAAGCTGGGGATAGCCACCGGAAAAAATCTGGCGGAACTGATCCGCGATCGTTTTCCACGCCCCGTGGTTTGGGCCTACTGGGTTCAGGCCGAGGTTATCGCGATGGCGACCGATCTGGCTGAATTTATCGGCGCCGCCATCGGTTTCAAACTGCTGTTGGGCGTCTCCCTGCTTGAAGGGGCGATTCTCACCGGCATCGCCACCTTTTTGATTTTGATGCTGCAACGGCGCGGGCAGAAGCCGCTGGAGATGGTGATCGGCGGATTGTTGTTGTTTGTCGCCGCCGCTTATATCGTCGAACTGGTTTTCTCTCAGCCTGAATTAGCCGCACTGACCCGCGGACTCGCCATTCCCAGCCTGCCGACGTCGGATGCGGTGTTTCTGGCGGCCGGCGTGCTGGGCGCAACCATCATGCCTCACGTGATTTATCTGCACTCATCTCTGACGCAGCGCGCGGGGGGACACTCCCGCGCCGAACGCTATTCCGCCACGAAAGTCGACGTCGCCGTGGCCATGACCATCGCCGGGTTTGTCAATCTGGCCATGATGGCGACCGCCGCCGCGGCCTTCCATTTCAGCGGCAATCAGAATATCGCCGATCTGGATCGGGCCTATCTGACGCTGGAGCCGCTGCTGGGCCAGGCCGCAGCGACGATTTTCGGCCTGAGTCTGGTGGCGGCGGGACTCTCCTCGACCGTGGTCGGCACGCTGGCCGGACAGGTGGTGATGCAGGGGTTCGTCCATTTCCATATTCCGCTGTGGGTACGGCGGAGCGTCACCATGCTGCCCTCATTCATTGTTATTTTGCTGGGCATGGATCCCACCCAGGTGCTGGTATTCAGTCAGGTTATCCTGAGCTTTGGTATCGCGCTGGCGCTGATCCCCTTACTGTCCTTCACCGGCAACCGGGCGTTGATGGGAGAGATGGTAAACAGCCGGTTAATACAGAATGTCGGAAAAGCGATAGTTTTCGTTGTGGTGGCGCTTAATGTTTACCTGCTCGTCAGCACGGCGTTGGGATGGTGACACTACGTGCATTCCGCCGGATCCCGCTTTATCATCGGGCATTGAATTTTTTGTAACGGGCCTTGCCGCCCGTTATCCTTCCTGGTGCCGTCGCAAACGACGTTTTATTTGGGGGCTGTGATGTCGTCGCCTATCAATATCATTGAAAAAAAACTATTGTCCGATCATTGGTTTATTCTGCATAAATATGTTTTTGATTTAAAAAGAAAGAATGGCGGCGTCGTCCGTCAGATCCGCGAGGTTTACGACCGGGGGGACGGCGCGACCATCCTGCTGTATAACCGGCGCAAGGGTACCGTTATCCTGACCCGGCAGTTTCGTATCCCAACCTACCTGAATGGCAATGAAAGCGGCATGCTGCTGGAGGCTTGCGCAGGCATGCTGGACAATCACTCGCCGGAAGCCTGCGTGCGCAACGAGGCGATAGAAGAAACCGGTTATGCGGTCGGTCAGGTGGAGAAACTGTTTGATGCCTATATGTCGCCCGGCGGGGTGACGGAGCGGCTGCATTTTTTCGCCGCCGAGTATAGCGATGCCGACCATAACAACACGGGCGGCGGTGTCGAGGACGAAGATATCGAAGTGCTGGAATTGCCCTTCACGCAGGCCATGGACATGATAAATGACGGCCGCATTAAAGACGCGAAAACCATTATGCTGCTGCAACACGCCTATATTCGGGGATGGTTTGCGAAATGACGTCGTAATCCGTCCTTTACGTGCGCTTGTCCGGCTGGTTAAGCGCGTATTTATTGAATGCGGTTCAACAACGATGAGTCGAACGCGTTACCCGAATGCGTCCGGCTCTGTCATCCGCCGGTTTGGGTGCGGATTGCCGGCGGCGAAAAATTACAGTCTGGCCGCCAGCAGGTTTTCCAGCTTTTGCTGATCGGCGGCGAACAGACGGATCCCCTCCGCCAATTTATCCACTGCCATCGGATCCTGATTATGCTCCCAGCGAAATTCGGGTTCGGATAAGGCCGCCGGGTGGTGAAACGCTTCCGTTGACGGCGTGAGTCGGCGCTCCACCCGCTCGGTGCTATTTTTTAATTGCGCCAGCAGCGGCGGGGCAATGGTCAGTCGATCGCAGCCCGCCAGCGCCAGAACCTGCTCTACCTTGCGGAAGCTTGCTCCCATAATCACGGTTGAGTAGCGGTAGCGCTTATAGTAATCATAAATATTGCGAACCGATTCAACGCCGGGATCCTGCTCGACCTGATAATCGTCGGCAGGCTGTTTAGCCTGATACCAGTCATAAATTCGGCCGACAAACGGCGATATCAGGTAGACACCGGCTTCAGCACAGGCGCGGGCCTGAGCGAAAGAGAACAGCAGCGTCAAATTACAGTTGATGCCTTCACTTTCCAGTTCTTCAGCCGCGCGGATTCCCTCCCAGGTCGCAGCAAGCTTGATCAAAATACGTGAACGGGGAATCTCTTTTTCCTGATACATCCCAATCAGCTTACGGGCTTTCGCTACGCACATACCGCGATCGAAAGAGAGCCGGGCATCCACTTCCGTGGAAATCCGCCCCGGAATAGTTTGCAGTATTTCAGCGCCGATGTTGATCGCCAGCCTGTCGCAGGCATTAATGAGCTGAGTCGCTTTACCGCCGCCTTGTTGGCGGGCATAGGTAAGCGCATCGTCGAACAGGGATTGATACTGAGGTAGCGGCGCGGCTTTCAGGATCAAGGATGGGTTGGTGGTGGCGTCCTGCGGCGCGAACTGGCGTATGGCCTCGATATCGCCGCTGTCGGCGACCACCACGGTGAACTGTTTAAGGGCGTCTAACTGGTTCATGGCTGAGTTCCTTGCATCGAAGTGGGAAAGGCTCACCGATCGTTTTCCTGATTTTCGTAATAGCTTATTTTCTCGACTTTGGGGGCGGATCCGCCGCCTTCAAACTCGGATGTCAGCCACACGGAGACGATCTCTTTTGCCAGCTCAGGGCCGATGACCCGCGCGCCGAGCGCAATAATCTGCGCATCGTTGCTTTTTCGCGCGCGTTGGGCTGAATAGGTATCGTGGCACTGTGCCGCACGGATACCGGTCACTTTATTGGCGACAATACTCATGCCGATCCCGGTGCCGCACAGCAGGATCCCTCGCGCATGTTTACCGTCTTTAATCGCGTGCGCCAGCGTGTAGGCAATATCCGGGTAGATCGGATTATCGCCGGTCGGATCGTAACTATAGTCGGTTACCTGTAATCCCTGTTGCTGCAAGTAATCAACAATCGTGTTTTTCAGATCAATTGCGGCACTGTCCGCACCTATCGCAATCGAGAGCATGTCTACCTCCTGCCTTTTGAAATGTACCGGCTATAAACATATACCGCCATGATCAAATGTTCAATTGATGAATATTTGTTTTATTGATTACAGGTATAAACATTCTTTAAAAGAGCATTTTTTGTCCAGAAGGATGAGTTTTAGCGGCTTTTTTACCTTTTTGATACATATCTGGATCATGCTCACACTTTTTAAACGTCAGCTATAGGCAAAAGATCGTGGTAAAGCTATTGTTCATATGTTCATTGAATGTGTTAATGATCTAAACCTTTTTGAGGAGATCACAATGTGTCAGACCTGCATGCACGAGATAAAAAAGACAAAAAAGAGAGAAGGTCGCACCGGGTACCCAATGATCAAGTATTACGGCGTTGCTCAGGAACAGCCTGGCGTAGAGGCGGAGTTACGGAATGGTGTGACTATCGGTCGTGAGGAGTCCGTATGAGTAAGATCTCTGTTACTGAAACCGCAGAACAGTCTTCAATCCCGTCTTCTGTAGAAAAATCGACCATTCGCAAGATTTCCCTGCGTCTGGTGCCTTTCGTCGGGTTGATGTTCTTCATTAATTTTCTCGATCGCACAGCGATATCTTTCGCTGGCCCTAATGGTATGAATACCGATCTGTCGCTGACCGTTGCGCAGTTCGGACTGGCTTCCGGCATTTTTTTCATTGGCTATATTCTGCTTGAAGTACCCAGCAATCTGGCGCTGCACCGTTTCGGCGCCCGCAAGTGGTTATCGCGCATCATGGTGACCTGGGGGATTGTTTCGCTGCTGTTTACCTGGGTCAGCAGCGTCGAAGGACTGTATACGCTGCGATTTTTACTGGGGATTGCGGAAGCCGGTTTTTTCCCCGGCGCGATTCTGTTCCTCAGTATGTGGGTTCCAGCCCGCTACCGCAGCAAAATCCTGGCGCTGTTTTATCTGGCTCAACCGCTGACGGTGGTGCTGGGCGCGCCGCTGGCCGCCTGGCTTATCGATCAGCATGGCTTATTCGGGCTTTCCGGCTGGCGCGTGATGTTTCTCGGCGTATCAATACCGGCAATTGTCGTCGGCATTATTACCTGGTTCTATCTGGCCGATCGCCCGGCAGAAGCAAAATGGTTGAATGATGACGAGAAACGCTGGCTGGTGGGCGAGCTGGAGAGCGAACACGCCACGAAAAACCACAGCAAGCACCCTGGCGTCATGACCGTGATGTTTAACAAACGCGTATGGGTGTTGTGTCTGATTTACTTCGGTTTCATTTATGGCCTGTATGCGCTGGCGTTCTTCCTGCCAACCATTATCGCCGGTTTCCAACAGCAGTTCGGAACGACGTTTAATGTCATGGAAAAAGGGCTGATTACCGCCGTGCCGTATCTGCCTGCCGCCATCGTCATGTATTTCTGGTCGCGTGACGCCACTCGACGCGGCTGTCGTTCATGGCACATCGCCATTCCGGCGCTGACCGGCGCGGTCAGTATTCCTCTGGCGCTGTTTATGGAGTCGCCGACGGCGACGATAGCCGTGATTACGGTGACCGCCTGTTCCATTTTTGCCGCCTTGCCCAACTTCTGGACGCTGCCGACTCAGTTCCTGACGGGGGCGTCGGCCGCCGCCGCTATCGCATTGATTAACACCATTGGCAATATCGCCGGTTTCTCCGCGGGATACATAACAGGTATGGTGCGTGGCCTCACCGGAACCTACATTATTCCGATGATGATCGTCGGCGGCCTGATGCTGCTTTCAGCCGTGTTAATTGTCCTGCTCAGCCGTTCGGATCGGCAATCCAAAGCCGTATCCGCAACACAGGAGCATTGATATGACTTATTTGTTCAACCAACCTTCCGCGTTTGCCCGGGAATTAGTCGAAGGCTTTGTCGCCGCGCATGCCGGCAAGGTACGTCAGGTTCCCGGCGGCGTGGTGAGAAGTACGCGCAGTCGTGAAGGTGGGGTCGCCATTGTGGTGGGCGGCGGTTCCGGCCATTATCCGGCGTTCGCCGGGCTGGTCGGCCAGGGGCTGGCGCACGGCGCGGCAATGGGCAATTTGTTTGCCTCGCCTTCCGCACAGCAGATCTGTTCTGTCGCCAGAGCTGCGCACAATGGCGGCGGCGTACTGCTGACATTCGGCAACTACGCGGGAGATGTTCTGCATTTTGGTCAGGCTAAGGCGCGCCTGAATGCGGAAGGTATTCCCTGTGAGCTGCTGGCGGTGACCGATGACATCTCCAGCGCGCCGCTGAACGAATGGCAAAAGCGACGCGGCGTGGCGGGCGATTTGATGGTCTTCAAGACCGCCGCCGCCGCCGCGGAAGCCGGATACGATCTGGCCGCGGTACTTGAGATCGCCACGCGAGCCAATCAGCGCACGCGTTCATTAGGCGTCGCGTTTTCCGGTTGTACTCTGCCGGGGGCGGAACAGCCGCTGTTTCAGGTTCCTGCCGGTACGATGGCGGTAGGTATGGGGATCCACGGCGAGCCGGGCATTCAGGAAGGACCGATATCCAGCGCGGATGAACTGGCGGAACTACTGGTGAGTTCACTGTTGGCGGAAGTGCCGGCGGGGATTGGCGACATTGCCGGGCAGCGGGTCAGCGCGATCCTTAATGGCCTGGGCTGTGTGAAGTATGAAGAACTGTTTGTGGTTTATCGCCGGGTTTCGCAACTGCTGGCTGAACAGGGGTTAACGGTGGTGGAACCGGAAGTCGGCGAACTGGTGACCAGCTTTGACATGGCGGGCCTGTCGCTCACGTTGTGCTGGCTGGATGACGAACTGGAGCGATTCTGGCGCGCGCCGGCCGATACGCCCGCGTTCCGTAAAGGCAGCGTGTTGGCCGCCGAACCGTTGGCCGAGCGGGAACTGGCGGCCGAGCCGGAAACGATCCCGCCGGCGACGGACGTCTCAAGGGATGCGGCTCGCTGTGTGTCCGCCGCGCTGGATGCGGCAAAACGGGTGATTGTGGAAAACGTTGCAGAACTGGGACGTATTGACGCCATCGCCGGCGATGGCGATCACGGCATCGGTATGGAGCGCGGCGTGATTGCCGCGGCAGAGAAAGCGGCGGAGATGCTGGCGCGGCAGGCGGGGGCCGGCACGTTATTACAGCGTTCGGCGGATGCCTGGGCCGATCGGGCCGGAGGCACCTCCGGCGCGATTTGGGGCGTGGCGCTTAACGCGCTGGGCATCGTGCTGGGGGATGAGAAACGACCTGATGGCCACTGCGTGGCGGAGGGCGTCCGCCAGGCCAAAGAGAGCATTATGCATTTTGGCAAGGCGAAACTGGGCGATAAAACGCTGGTTGATGTGCTGAGTCCGTTTAGCGATGAACTGACCCGGCTCGTCAATGAAGGCGCCTCGTTGCCTCAGGCCTGGCAGCAGGCGGTGATTCGCGCGCAGCGGGCGGCGCAAGAAACCGCGCATCTGCGTCCCAAAATTGGCCGCGCTCGTCCGCTGGCGGAAAAAAGTCTCGGCACGCCCGATGCGGGTGCGGTATCGCTGGCCATGATTGTTGAGGCCGTCTCGGCGGTATTGAATTCCGCGCAAACTTCAGCGTCCTCCTCTCAGGCGGTGACGCACGGGGAGTGTGAGCGATGAGCGCACGTAAACTGACGCTGGGCGTCAGCCTGAAAATGTATTTCGGCTATCAGCAAACGCTCGACTGGTGCCGGAAAGTCGGCGCCGTCGTTGCACAGCACCCTCTGGCGTCGAGGCCGCAGGTCAGGCTATTTGTTCTACCCGCCTTTCCGGCTTTGGCGCCGGTTATTCGCACTCTGGCCGACGGCCCGGTCGGTGTGGGCGCGCAGGATCTGCACTGGGCGGACAGCGGCGCGTTTACCGGTGAAGTCAGCGGCGCCATGCTGCATGAAATAGGCTGTCGCTATGTGGAAATCGGCCATGCCGAGCGCCGTCGCTACTTTGGCGAAACGGATGAACATATCGCGCTGAAAACCGCCGCCGCCTGGCGTAATGGCCTGACCCCGGTGCTGTGCGTCGGCGAGGAAAATCGTGGCTCGGTGCGGCAGGCGATCGAAATCTGCCAGGCGCAGTTGGACGCCGCGCTGGATCTGGCCCGGAAGCAGCAGCTAACCGGCGATTTGATCCTGGCCTATGAGCCGCAGTGGGCGATCGGCAGTATCGAGCCCGCGCCGGTTGATGAAATTAGCGAAGTTTGTCAGGCGCTGAAGCAGAAATTCAACCAGCAGGCGGACGTGCGCGATGGTCGGGTGATTTATGGCGGCAGCGCTGGACCGGGATTGCTGAGTCAGCTTGGCGAACCGGTTGACGGTCTGTTTTTGGGGCGTTTCGCCCATGATCCGGCCGCTTTCCGGTCGATTTTGGATGAAGCGCTGGCGCTGCATCGGTAGGCGCAAGGACTACAGAGGAAAAAAAATGGCAATCGGATTAAGCACCTATGCATTTTTTTGGCGAGCCTCTTCCCGCGTGCCGACGCCGCTGGGACTGGAAGCCATGCTGGAACAAACCGCGGAAGCCGGCGCGAGTGTTTTTCAGATTTGTGATTATGCCGCGCTGGAAACGTTATCGGCGCCCGAACTGGAGCATTTGCGCCAGCGTGCGGTCGATCAGGGGGTTCAGCTTGAGCTGGGGACGCGCGGGCTGGCGACGGAACACCTGTCGCGTTATCTCGCTATGGCGCGCGCGCTGGACGTGCGTTTTGTGCGCACGATGTTCAATTCCGCCGCGCACAAGCCTACGCAGGAAGAGGCGCTGGCATTGCTGCGTCGCGTGCTGCCCGAGTTTGAAACACTGGATGTCCGCCTGGGGCTGGAGACGTACGAACAGGTCAAAACCCGTGACGTGCTCGCCGTCGTCGATGCCATTGATAGCCCCGCGCTGGGAATTTGTCTCGATCCCGGCAACTGCGTTGCCGCGCTGGAATATCCGCGTGAAGTGATCGACATGGCGGCCAGTCGCGTCGTGAACCTGCATATTAAAGATTTCGCTTTTGCCCGGCAGGAAGGGTGGGTTGGTTTTACTTATTCAGGCTGTCTGCTGGGAAACGGCTTACTGGATTACGACTATCTCCAACAGGCCGTTCGTCCGAATGAAAACAATATCAACCAGATCGTCGAGCACTGGCTTCCGTGGCAGTCCAATGCAGAAGAAACCTGCCGGCTGGAAGAAGTCTGGACGCGTCATAGCCTGCATTACCTGTACGGCAGGAACCCGTCTGCGCCTTCTGCGCGACAGGAAACTCATTCTGTTTAAACAAAATCCGATGTACCCAAATTCGAGGAGTAATCGTCATGGCTGCTGAATTAAAAAAAATTACGGTATTAGGTGCCGGCGGTAAAATGGGCATGCGCATTTCCGCCAATTTCCAGAAAAGCGACTATCAGGTTTTCTACTGTGAGAACTCGCCGCGCGCGCAGGAACAGGTTATTGCCGCGGGCAGAGAGTTGTCCGTCGCCGAGCATGCCATCCCGGAAAGCGACGTGGTGATTCTGGCCGTGCCGGATATTGCCCTGAAGGTCGTATCGGCGCAGGTTGTCCCGCAGATGAAAAGTTCCGCTATCCTGCTGACGCTCGACCCGGCAGCGGCTTATGCCAATCTGATCGCCAGGCGCGATGATATCGACTATGCCGTTGCGCACCCTTGCCATCCGTCGGTGTTCCTGGACCGTTTCACGCCGGAAGAGCACGCTGATGCTTTCGGCGGCGTCGCCGCGCCTCAGCACGTCGTCGCATCTTATGAAACGGGCAGCGATGAGCAGAAAGAGACGCTGGCCCATGTAATCAAAGTGATGTACGGCCCGGTGCTTGACGTACACTGGGTGACGGTAAAACAGCTCGCCTATCTGGAGCCGACGCTGGTAGAAACCGTAGCCTGCATGGTGGGTACCTTTATGAAAGAAGCGCTGGATGAAACCATTCACACCGTTGGCGTGCCGGAAGCCGCGGCGAAAGCGATTCTTTATGGCCATATCCAGATTGCGCTGGCTGTCGCCTTCCGCAGTACCAACCCATTCTCCGACGCCTGTATGATCGCTATTGAGTACGGTAAAGAGAACATTATCAAACCTGACTGGAAGAAGATCTTCGATGAGAAAGAGCTTGATTTGGTGATTGCGCGTATGCTGAAAATCGACGCCATATCACGTTGAGTAACGGAAAAGTTGTTTCAGCAGGTCATATCGACGGCGCCGGCCATTGGCCTGGCGTCGTCGCATTATAATTTGTACCCTTTACATTATTTCTATATCACGGCGCCGGGGTTGAGCCGTGTTCTCCATCATGCAACAATCTCTTACCACGACCTGTTTTCATCTGTAGGTACAGCGTCTGTATAAATTGCTTTATACCCGCCATCCTTCAAGTCGCAGATGCATTGGCTGTTTTACCCGGCCCGTTCCCGGTGGCCGCCTTTCATGCCACTCGACATCTATTGGGTATAGGGTCGCATCACCTTGTTTAAGGAAAATTTTACCGGATGGAAAAGCAACCAGGATCTCAGGAAAACGAACTGCTGACTGAAATTGCCGTAGCCTATTATCAGGACGAAATTACTCAGGAAGAGATCGCGAAGAAGTTCGGCATTTCACGCATCAAGGTTGGTCGTTTGCTCAAACGGGCAAAGGAGGAGGGGATTGTTGAAATTACCGTACGCTATCATCCGGTATTCAGTACCCGCCTTGAACAGCAAATGCTGGAGCGTTTTCCGATAAAACGCGCGTTGATCGCGCTGGATTATCAGGGGGAGGAAGAACAACGGCGTCAGGTGGCGGCGCTGGTTTCCAACCATCTGGCGCTGACCCTAAAAGATGACATGGTCGTGGCCGTCGGGCAGGGGCGCAATGTCGCGGCCGTGGCCGATCACGTCAGTAATGTGGTTGAGCGTAACTGTCGCTTTATCTGCGGTATCGGCGGGACGCATCGCCCCGGCGATGCCATCAACGCCGACCACATTAGTCGGCGTCTGGCGAAGAAATTCGGCGGCAGCAGCGAAACGCTTTATTCCCCGGCCTATGTTGAGAATCGGGCGCTGAAAGACGCGTTTATGCAAAACGGCACCATTAAGGAAACGCTGGATCGGGCGCGCAAAGCGGATATTGCGCTGGTCGGTATTGGCGATATGAACGAAAATAGCTACATGGTGAAGCTGGGTTGGTTTACGCCGCACGAGATTATCGATGCGAGCCTCAATCAGGGCGTCATTGGCGATATCGCCGGCTATGATTTCTTTAATGCGCAGGGTCAGCATGTCGATACGGTCATGAACGATCGGGTGATTGGCGTCAGTATTGAGGAACTGCACAAAATCCCTTGTGTGATTGCCATTGCCTCCGAAAATACCAAAGCGTTGGCGATCCTTGGCGCGTTGCGCACCGGCGCGATTGATATTATCGCCACCAGCGCCGGGAATATCCGCACGATTTTAAACATGACGCAGTGAAGTCTGTCCCGTCAAAGCGCCGCTTGTCTAACTCCCGATACTGATTTTGCCGCCGGTAACCCGCGCCGGCGGCAAAACCGAGTTGTAAATTAATTATATTAACTATATTAAGCGAAATTAAATTCCGCTTTTTGCCGTCCTTCAAAGTTTAACAAACCACACACATTATACTGGCCCTCTATAACCTCATTCCCTCCCCATAACGAAAACAGACAAAGGACGTAACAATGGACGACCAATTGAAACAGAGCGCATTGGATTTCCACCAATTTCCGGTACCAGGGAAAATTCAGGTATCGCCGACCAAGCCGCTGGCGACTCAGCGCGATCTGGCCTTGGCTTACTCTCCCGGCGTCGCCGCGCCATGTCTTGAGATCGCCGAGGATCCGCTGGCGGCGTACAAGTATACGGCGCGCGGTAATCTGGTGGCGGTGATATCGAATGGCACCGCCGTGCTGGGTCTTGGCAACATCGGCGCGCTGGCCGGCAAGCCGGTGATGGAGGGGAAGGGCGTTCTGTTCAAGAAATTCTCCGGTATTGATGTATTCGATATTGAGGTGGATGAGCTGGATCCGGATAAATTGATCGATGTTGTCGCGGCGCTGGAACCGACGTTTGGCGGTATCAATCTGGAAGACATCAAGGCGCCTGAATGTTTCTACATTGAGAAAAAGCTGCGCGAGCGGATGAAGATCCCGGTATTTCATGACGATCAGCACGGCACCGCCATCATCTGTACCGCCGCGGTGCTGAACGGTCTGCGCGTGGTGGAGAAGAATATCGCCGATGTGCGTCTGGTGGTTTCCGGCGCCGGCGCGGCGTCCATCGCCTGTCTGAATCTGCTGGTGGCGCTGGGCCTTCAGAAACGCAACATCGTCGTCTGTGATTCGCGCGGGGTGATTTATCAGGGCCGTGATGAAAATATGGAAGAAACCAAAGCGGCCTACGCGGTTGAGGATAACGGCGCGCGTAAGCTGGCGGACGTCATTCCCGATGCCGATATTTTCCTCGGCTGTTCCGGCCCCGGCGTGTTGACGCCTGAGATGGTGAAAACCATGGCGCCGCGTCCGCTGATTCTGGCGCTGGCCAACCCCGAGCCGGAAATTCTGCCGCCGCTGGCGAAAGAAGTGCGCCCGGACGCCATCATCTGCACCGGTCGTTCCGATTATCCGAATCAGGTGAACAACGTGCTGTGCTTCCCGTTCATCTTCCGCGGGGCGCTGGATGTCGGCGCCACCACCATCAATGAAGAGATGAAGCTGGCCTGTGTGCATGCCATCGCCAACCTGGCGCTGGCGGAGCAGAGCGAAGTGGTGGCGTCCGCCTATGGCGATCAGGATCTGTCGTTCGGGCCGGAGTATCTGATCCCGAAACCGTTCGACCCGCGGCTGATTATCAAAATCGCGCCGGCGGTGGCGAAAGCGGCGATGGAGTCAGGCGTGGCGACGCGGCCGATTGAGGATTTCGACGCCTATATCGAGAAGCTGACCCAGTTCGTCTATAAAACCAATCTGTTTATGAAACCGATTTTCTCCCAGGCGCGTCAGCAGCCGCGCCGCGTGGTGCTGGCCGAGGGGGAAGATCCGCGCGTGCTGCATGCGACGCAGGAGCTGGTGACGCTGGGGCTGGCCTTCCCGATATTGATCGGCCGTCCGAACGTCATCGAGATGCGTCTGCAAAAGCTGGGGTTGCAGTTGACCATCGGTAAAGATTTTGAAGTGGTGAATAACGAATCCGACCCGCGCTTCAAAGAATACTGGGGCGAGTATTTCGAAATAATGAAACGCCGCGGCGTGTCGCAGGAAAAAGCGCAGCGCGAGGTGATCGGCAATCCAACCCTGATTGGCGCCATCATGGTATTGCGCGGCGAAGCGGATGCGCTGATTTGCGGCACCATCGGTACCTACGAAGAGCATTTCGACGTGGTGGAGAGAGTGTTCGGCTACCGCGAGGGCGTGCATGTGGCCGGCGCGATGAATGCGTTGCTGTTGCCGAGCGGGAATACGTTTATCGCCGACACCTACGTCAACGCCGATCCGACGCCGGAGCAACTGGCTGAAATTGCCCTGATGGCGGCGGAAACCGTGCGTCGTTTCGGCATTGAGCCGAAGGTCGCCCTGTTGTCGCATTCGAGCTTCGGCACTTCCGATTCGCTCACCGCACAGAAGATGCGCGCCACGCTGGCGCTGGTGAATAAACTGGCGCCGGAACTGGAAATTGACGGCGAGATGCACGGCGACGCCGCGCTGGTGGAAGCGATCCGCCGCGAGCAGATGCCGGACAGTCCGCTGAAAGGATCGGCCAATATCCTGATTATGCCGAATATGGAAGCGGCGCGTATCAGCTATAACCTGCTGCGCGTATCGTCCTCGGAAGGCGTGACGGTCGGGCCGGTGCTGATGGGGGTATCCAAACCGGTGCATATCCTGACGCCTATCGCCTCGGTGCGCCGTATCGTCAACATGGTGGCGCTGGCGGTGGTGGAAGCGCAGACTCAGCCGCTGTAATCTGCCTGAGCTAAAAAAGCCCGCGGGAGTACGCGCTCCGGCGGGCTTTTTTTATCTTGCCTTAGGTGGTTTGCCGCAGCCATTTGTCCAGTTCGTTGGCGAACTGCTGGCGATCGCGTTGATTGAGGGTCGCCGGCCCGCCGGTCTGGATGCCGCTGGCGCGCATGGTATCCATAAAATCGCGCATGTTCAGCCGTTCGCGGATGGTGTCCGGCGTATAGCGTTCACCGCGCGGATTGAGCGCCACCGCGCCTTTTTCGATCACTTCCGCCGCCAGCGGGATATCGCTGGTGACCACCAGATCGCCGGTTTCAACCCGGCGCACAATCTCGTTGTCCGCGACATCAAAGCCGGCGGCGACGCGCAGGGTACGAATAAAGCGTGACGGCGGCACCTTCAGCGACTGGTTGGCGACCAGCGTGGTCAGGGTGGCGGTGCGATCCGCCGCGCGAAACAATACCTCTTTAATGACGTTCGGACAGGCATCGGCGTCGACCCAAATCTGCATTATTGGCTTACTCCTGTTGCGGTTTCTGCGCGGTTATTATCGTTCAGCCAGTCTCTGACGGGTAAAAAATCGCGGTACAGCGCGGCTTCCGGGCTGTCTGGTTCAGGTTGATATTGATATTCCCAGCGGGCCAGCGGCGGCATCGACATTAAAATGGATTCGGTGCGTCCGCCGCTTTGCAGCCCGAACAGCGTTCCGCGATCCCATACCAGGTTGAATTCGACATAGCGTCCGCGCCGGTAGAGCTGAAATTCGCGCTCGCGCTCGCCCCACGGCAGCGCCTTGCGTTTTTCGACGATCGGCAGATAAGCCGCCAGAAATCCTTCGCCGACCGCCCGGGTAAAATCAAAACAGGTGGCGAAATCCGGCGTATTCAGATCGTCAAAGAATAATCCGCCGATGCCGCGCGCCTCATTGCGGTGTTTGAGATAAAAATAGTCATCGCACCATTTCTTATAGCGCGGATAAACATCGGCGCCGAAAGGACGGCACAGATCGTGGGCGGTCTGGTGCCAATGCACAGCGTCTTCCTCGAAGCCATAAACCGGCGTCAGATCGAAGCCGCCGCCGAACCACCATACCGGCTCTTCGCCCGGTTTTTCGGCAATGAAAAAGCGCACGTTGGCGTGGCTGGTGGGAACATAAGGGTTTCGCGGATGAATAACCAGCGATACGCCCAGCGCCTGATAGCTGCGTCCCGCCAGTTCCGGACGATGAGCGCTGGCCGATGGCGGCAATGAATGGCCCGCGACATGAGAAAAATTGACGCCGGCGCGTTCGAAGACGCCGCCGTCGGACAAGACGCGGCTGCATCCGCCGCCGCCCTGCGCGCGCTGCCAGATATCTTCATCAAAGTTCGCGGCGCCGTCCGCGGCGGCAAGCTGTCGGCAGAGCTCGTCCTGCAACGTGCGCAGAAAGGATGTTACCGCCTGAATGTTCGGCATAGGCTAACGTCTCGTGTCCTGGATCGCTAAAGGCGCTAAGTATAACGATTATTGCCGCGTGTAATAAATACTATCCCCGTCGCTGAACTTGTCGGGGGATTTCCATGGCCTGGGCGCAATTTGATATTGCGTCTGACACAAATCACGCGATAATCAGAGCTTACCTAATTGCAACCTGGTCAATGTGATGGAAATCCGCATATTCCGGCAAGATGACTTTGAAGAAGTGATCACTCTTTGGGAACGCTGCGATTTGCTGCGCCCGTGGAACGATCCTGAAATGGATATTGAGCGTAAGCTGAATCACGATCCCGATCTGTTTCTAATCGCTGAAGTCGGCGGTGAAGTGGTGGGGTCGGTCATGGGCGGCTACGACGGTCACCGCGGCTCGGCTTATTACCTTGGCGTTCATCCGGATTTTCGAGGCAGAGGTATCGCTAATGCGTTGATCAGCCGCCTGGAAAAGAAACTTATCGCCCGCGGCTGCCCCAAAATTCATCTGATGGTGCGTGAGGATAACGACGCGGTGATCGGCATGTATGAAAAACTCGACTATGAGATGGTCGACAGCGTCACGCTGGGAAAACGGCTGATTGAGGATCAGGAATACTGATCCGCCGTCTGGCGTCATCCGCTTCACGCCCTGTGACGTCAGGCTCGTCATTGCCGGGTCTGTCCGTCTGAGCGACGCATCGCCATCGGCGTCCGATTTCTTCCCCGTTTTACGGCACTTTCCTTCGACCCTATACTCAAACTCAAATCGGGTGATGGCGGCTACTGATTCAGCCCGTTCAATATTGAAGGAGTTAATGTAATGAAATTTCGCCCACTATTATTGGTTTTTCCGTTATTGCTGACCGGGTGCGGCAGCCTGTCTCATTTTTCCTGGTCCAGCCTGTCGCCGTTTAACTGGTTTGGCCGTTCAATCCAGGTAACGGACAGCGGCGTCGGCGGCATTAATGCCGGTACGCCGCTATCGGAATCCGTTTTACAGGCGGCGCTGAATAATGACTATCGCCTGCGTAGCGGCATGGGCTCGAGCAACGGACAACTGGTGGCGTTCTATCAGGCATTGGATGGTAATGACGTGAAGCTGATTATCAGCGGCGAACCTAAAAGCCATGTCCGGAAAGTGGAAGTGATGGATGCGGCGATTGACAGCGAGTGGGGGGTTAAAATCGGCGATACGTTCGATTCATCCTACAGCAAGGCATTTGGCGCCTGCCAATTGGGGCAAGGGGATGATGCTCAAAGCGTTGAGTGTGTCGCGCCGCAGAGCAAACATGTCAGCTATCTGTTTTCCGGCGAGTGGCGCGGACCGGAAGGCCTGATGCCTTCCGACGATATTCTCAAGAGCTGGCGGGTCAGTAAGATCGTCTGGCATGCGCAGGCTCGCGACTGATCGCCGCCTCTTTTTCGCCGATATAAAAGGGATTTAGTCATGATGGGGATTAAGGCGACGCCGATCTTTTATTTCTGGGGGATGATGGATCTTGCCTATGTCGTTCGCTTTCTATGGCTGAATTTTTCGCATCAAAGAATACCGATTTACGATGATACGCTTGCCTTTTTGTCGAATCGCCCTGTTTTGGGCGTTTATGGCGATCTGTTTTTCATACTATCGCTGTGCTTAACGCTTTCCCTTCCCGTATCGGCCTGGCTTTTTTTACGTCAGCGTCGGTGCGCCATCACGCTGGCGTACCTGCAAACGCCGGTCAGGTTGCTGACGGTAACGCCTTCCCTGTCTTTTATTCCCTGGTTGATTGGCATCATCGGCGTTCAACACGCGCTGTTGAACCTCGGATTGCTGTTATGTTCTGAGATAGCCAAAGTGCTGAGCTTGCGCTTTATTCGCGTCGATAGACAAAAAAACGCGGTTTCATAACAAATCTGCATTTTCCTTGTGGTTGATATTCAAATACCTTCTCAATATCTCCCGCCATGTTTAACGCGATAAACCCGGCGTTGGTGATGATTTTGCGCTTAAGCAAAGTAAAACCCTGATTTCTTCCGGTATGATAGTCCGGCCGCGCATAGTGCATGGCAAACAAGAATAAAGAAGCATGCTTAGATTGAGGAAGCAAAGATGACACAAGTTCAGAGCGGTATTTTATTGGAGCACCGCCGTTTTGCCATTTATATGGAAGCCATGATCCAGGGGGAGTTTGATGCCATCCGGCAGGGATGCAAAAAGTTTTGCCAGGCGTTGTCCGAGCTGCAACAGCAGTTTCCCGATGCCGGCCTGGGCGCGGTGCTCGCCTTTGGTTCTGACGTATGGCGCGATCTGGATTGCCAGAATTCCGCGCAGGAGCTCAAACCGTTTACGCCGTTAGGCAAAGGACTGGCGCCGGCAACCCAACGCGATTTGCTGATCCATATTCATTCATTACGACAGGATGTGAATTTCAGTCTGGCGCAGGCCGCGCTGGCCGCCTTTGGCAGCGCCATTCATGTGGAAGAGGAAATTCACGGCTTCCGCTGGGTTGAGGATCGTGATTTGAGCGGTTTTGTGGATGGCACCGAGAATCCGCAGGGCGACGCCCGTCACGATGTGGCGATCATTCCAGAGGGTCAGCCGGATGCCGGCGGCAGCTATGTTTTGACCCAGCGTTGGGAACATAATCTGAAGCAGTGGCAGCGCTTTAGCGTTGAACAGCAACAGCAGATGATTGGCCGCACCAAACAGGACAGCGAAGAACTGCCGCCCGAACAGCGTCCGGTGACGTCGCACGTCAGCCGCGTTGATTTAAAAGAAGACGGCAAGGGGCTGAAAATCCTGCGTCAAAGCCTGCCTTACGGCACGGCCAGCGGTAAGCACGGACTTTACTTTATTGCCTACTGCGCTCGTCTGCATAACATCGAGCAGCAGTTGCTGAGCATGTTCGGCGACCTGGACGGCAAGCGTGACGAGATGCTGCGTTTTACCCGTGCGGTGAGCGGCAGCTACTTCTTCGCGCCGTCGCTGGATCGCTTGCTGGCGCTGTAATTCCTGACTGAGGAATCCCCAGGGTAAGGCGTATCTGTAAGCACGGTGAAAGTTTCGTGCGCACTGACCTCAGCCGATTTCTGCCACCGTTGCAGCACGCGCCCGACACGAGGCGGCTCAGTCGCCGCCGCCCCGTGACCCCGGGCTTTTCGCGCAAATCGCGTCGCTATGCGATGCCTTCGGCGTTCGTGACCGCTGGTCGGGCCGCCATTGACGCGCTCCCGGCGCGGCACTGGCTTTCGCGGCTTCCCTGCCGCTCACCCGGCGGTCACGCTCACCTCAGCGCGATTTTTTACGCGAAGGAAAACCTTTAAAAAACCACATCCTGCCAGCTAAGACGATTTATCACACAATACTTAATTATTTTCTGGGGATTCCAGCTTTCCGGCTATTTATGATGGCGGGCTATCCCTGCCCGCCACCCTTCGGGCCGCCGCAAGCGACGTTAAAAATTGCTCCCGGCAATTTTTTATGGCGGGCTATCCCTGCCCGCCACCCTCCGGGCCGTCGTAAACGACGTTAAAAATTGCTCCCGGCAATTTTTTATGCGTTTCGATGCTTAAAAATCCCGAAATATTCTATATAAATTGCCTGGCCCGACCCCAACCTGCACATACACTGGTCTCTTAATAAGCATTCCCGACAATAACTCTGGCAGGAAAAAGTGATGAATAAAAAACCGATAACAAACTGGTTGGTAAAGGGTTCCCTGGCGCTGTCATTACTGTTGGGCGGGCAGGGATATGTCTCCGCCACCGAGATTTTAAACAGTTCCTATGATGTTTCCCGCGAGCTGTTCGCCGCGTTAAATCCGGGGTTTGAAAAGCAGTGGCTGGCGCAGCACCCGAACGATCCGCTGACCATCAAGCAATCCCATGCCGGCTCCTCCAGACAGGCGCTGGCTATTCTGCAAGGACTAAAAGCGGATGTGGTCACTTACAATCAGGTGACGGACGTGCAGATCCTGCACGATCGCGGGCAGTTAATCCCCGCCGACTGGCAGAGCCGCTTACCGAATAACAGTTCTCCGTTCTACTCGACCATGGCTTTTCTGGTGCGCAAAGGCAATCCGAAAGGGATCCATGACTGGAGCGATCTGGTGCGCGACGACGTTAAGCTGATTTTCCCCAACCCCAAAACGTCCGGCAACGCCCGTTACACCTATCTGGCGGCCTGGGGCGCCGCCAGTCGGGCCAACGGCGGGGATGAGGCGAAAACCCGCGACTGGATAAAACGTTTCCTGGCCAATGTGGCGGTGTTTGATACCGGCGGCCGCGGCGCGACCACTACCTTTGTCGAGCGTCAGCTCGGCGATGTGCTGATCAGCTTTGAGTCGGAGGTGAATAATATTCGCCAGCAGTACGGCGCGGAGAACTATGAGGTCATTGTGCCGAAGGTGAATGTGCGGGCCGAATTCCCGGTCGCCTGGATCGACAAGAACGTCGCCGGCAATGGCACCGAACAGGCGGCCAGGGAATATTTGCATTATCTCTACAGCCCGGAGGCGCAGCAGGTCATCGCCGATTTTTACTACCGCGTGAACAACCCGGCGCTGATGCAAACGCTGCAATCCCGCTTCCCCGCTACCGAATTGTTCCAGGTGGAAGAGCAGTTCGGCCCCTGGCCGCAGGTGATGAAAACCCATTTTGAAACCGGCGGCGAGCTGGATAAATTGCTGGCGGCCGGTCGTCAATAATGCTTTCCGTCGCGAGTCAGCGGGTGCTGCCGGGATTTGCGTTGAGTCTGGGCAGCAGTTTGCTGTTTATCTGTTTGATTCTGCTATTGCCGCTGAGCGCGCTGGCGATGCAACTGGCGGATATGAGCTGGGCGCAGTACTGGGCGGTGATCTCCTATCCGCAGGTTGTCGCCGCCTATAAAGTGACTTTATTGTCGGCGGGGGTCGCCACGCTGTTTAACGCCGGGTTCGGCCTGCTGATGGCCTGGATCCTGACGCGTTATCGCTTTCCCGGCCGCGCGCTGCTGGACGGCCTGATGGATTTGCCCTTTGCGCTGCCTACCGCCGTGGCCGGGCTGACGCTGGCCGCGCTGTTTTCAACCACTGGCTGGTATGGAGCCTGGCTGGCGGAATACGGCATCAAGGTCTCCTATACCTGGCTGGGGATTACGGTGGCGATGGCGTTCACCAGCATTCCTTTCGTGGTGCGCACCGTGCAGCCGGTGCTGGAGGATCTCGGGCCGGAATATGAAGAGGCGGCGCAAACGCTGGGGGCGAATCGCTGGCAGTGCTTTCGCTACGTGATTCTACCGGAGCTGACCCCGGCGTTATTAACCGGCACCGCGTTGTCGCTGGCCCGCAGTCTGGGGGAGTTCGGCGCCGTCATTTTTATTGCCGGCAATATGGCCTGGCAAACGGAGGTGATCTCCCTGATGATTTTTATGCGTCTTCAGGAGTTTGATTTTCCAGCCGCCAGTGCGATTGCCTCCGTGGTGTTGGCCGC
This sequence comes from Brenneria sp. L4-2C, assembly GCF_040240335.1. NCBI lineage: Bacteria > Pseudomonadati > Pseudomonadota > Gammaproteobacteria > Enterobacterales > Pectobacteriaceae > Brenneria > Brenneria sp. L4-2C. Next base: position 45,761 of record NZ_JBEIAC010000016.1, read on the forward strand.
TTCTTTGCTGTTATTATTCGCCATCAACGTGGTGCAAAGCCGTTTTGGCCAGCGAACCCGGAGCGTTTAATGGCCGATCCTTTTACCGAGACTCAGCAACCGAAGCATCCTGTCCGCCCGTCGCGCAACTGGGGGAAATGGGCGTTGATTACGCTGGGGGTGATATTATCGCTGATTATGCTGGTCATTCCGCTGGTCTCGATTTTTGCCGCAGCGTTCTCGCAGGGGTTCGGCGGCGTATGGCGTAACCTGAGCGATCCCGACATGCTGCATGCGATAGGCCTCACGCTGCTGGTGGTGGCGATCGCCGTGCCGGTCAATCTGGTATTCGGCACGCTGATGGCCTGGCTGGTGACGCGTTTTCAGTTTCCGGGGCGGCAGTTGCTGCTGACGCTGATCGACATCCCCTTCGCCGTTTCGCCGGTGGTGGCCGGCCTGCTGTATCTGCTATTTTACAGCACCAACGGGGCGGTCGGCGGCTGGCTGGATGCGCATGGGGTGCAACTGATGTTCGCCTGGCCGGGTATCGTTCTGGTCACCATCTTTGTCACCTGCCCGTTTATGGTCAGGGAACTGGTGCCGGTGATGATGAATCAGGGCAGTCAGGAGGAGGAAGCCGCCGTGCTGCTCGGCGCGTCGGGCTGGCAAATGTTCTGCAAAGTGACGCTGCCGAATATCCGCTGGGCGCTGCTGTATGGCGTGGTATTGACCAATGCGCGGGCGATCGGCGAATTCGGCGCGGTGTCGGTGGTTTCGGGCGCGATCCGCGGCGAAACCTACACCTTGCCGTTGCAGGTGGAACTGCTGCATCAGGACTATAACACCGTCGGCGCCTTTACCGCCGCGGCGTTACTCACGGTGATGGCGATACTGACGCTGTTCGTCAAAAGCGCGTTACAGTGGCGCGTCGCCCGGCAACTGGCGCGCGGGCGGGAACATCATCCGCCCGATCAACATTAACGTTTTACCGCTTCCATCGTACATCGTCGATGATGGAATTTTTTAGGATTTAATCGTGACAACGCTTGAACATTGTATTGGCAATACGCCGCTGGTGAAATTGCAGCGCTTGACGCAGGGAACGGACAGCGAAGTGTGGCTGAAACTGGAAGGGAACAATCCGGCCGGATCGGTTAAAGATCGCGCGGCGTTATCCATGATTCAGCAGGCGGAGCGCCGTGGCGATATCGCGCCCGGCGATCGATTGATCGAAGCGACCAGCGGCAATACCGGTATCGCGCTGGCGATGATCGCCGCGGTTAAAGGCTATCGTTTGCGTCTGTTGATGCCGGAAAATATGAGTCAGGAACGGCAGGCCGCGATGCGCGCTTACGGCGCCGAGCTGATTCTGGTCAGCCGGCAGTCAGGGATGGAAGGCGCGCGCGATTTAGCCCGCCAGATGGCGCTGTCGGGCGAGGGGAAAGTTCTCGATCAGTTTAACAACCCGGATAACTCGCTCGCCCACTTTTTGACCACCGGCCCGGAAATCTGGCGGCAAACGTCAGGGAAATTAACCCATTTCGTTTCCAGTATGGGTACCACCGGCACCATTTCCGGCGTCAGCCGCTATCTGAAAGCACAGCGCGACGACATCGTTACGGTAGGGCTACAGCCCGCCGAAGGCAGCCATATTCCCGGCATTCGCCGTTGGGCGGCGGAATATATGCCGGGTATTTTCGATGCGGATGTGGTCGATCGCATCATGGATATTTCACAGCAGGAAGCGGAAGACACCTTATGCCGCCTGGCTCGGCAGGAAGGCATTTTCTGCGGCGTCAGCTCCGGCGGCGCAGTGTCGGGCGCGTTGCGTATCGCGGCGGAAAACCCCGGCAGCGTGATTGTGACGATCGCCTGCGATCGGGGCGACCGCTATTTATCGACCGGCGTATTCGAGTAGGCGTCGTAGACGTCAATCGCGCGCTGAAAATTCAACATTCGGCGTCACCGTAATCCAGTCTTCAACGTACCGTGCCGGCCTTTTCCTGAACGAGTACCCGCCGTCACGATCCATGTATAGCGGGGAGCTAAACGGTTAATCTACGCTGTGTATGGAAAAGCAGCGGCGATCTTTATACCCTTCATCTTGAAATTTATCGGATACGGTAAATGAAGGGTAAGAATTCTGTAAATCCGGCTGCCAAGATTGATGCCAGGCCTGAGAATGCACGATACATCCGCGAATGGGGACAGAGATGAAAATTTTACTGGTCGATGATGACGTAGAACTGGGGAATATGCTTTGCGAATACCTGAATGCTGAAGGGTTTGCTACATCAAGGGTACTGACCGGCAAAGAAGGCATTGATGGCGCGATGTCAGGGGAATATACCGCGATCATCCTGGATATTATGCTGCCCGACATGAGCGGTATCGATGTATTGCGTCAGATCAGAAAGAACCAAAAGCTGCCGGTGATTATGCTGACGGCGAAAGGCGATAATATCGACCGCGTTATCGGGCTGGAAATGGGCGCCGATGACTATATGCCGAAGCCATGCTATCCGCGGGAACTGGTCGCTCGTCTCAGGGCGGTGCTGCGTCGTTACGACGATCGGCCGAGCAAACAACAGGACGATAGCGTCGCCGCCTATGGCGATCTGGTGCTTAATCCGGCAACCCGCAGCAGCGAGTGGAAAGGGCAGGCATTCGATCTCACCGCCTCCGAGTTTAACTTGCTGGAGTTGCTGTTACGGGCGCCGGAACGGGTTGTTTCCAAAGACGAGCTGTCGGAAAAGTGCCTGGGGCGTCGGCGTGAGGCCTACGACCGCAGCGTGGATGTACACATCAGCAATATTCGCCAGAAACTCGGCGCGTTGGAGGGGAATACGATGACCATCGAAACCGTGCGCAGCGTGGGATACCGGATTCGTTGATGATGATACGCGGACGGCTTTTCTGGAAAATATTGCTGGGGTTCTGGCTGACGTTTATCATCATCTCGCAGCTGTTATGGCTGGCGTTTTCTTTGTACGGTCAACCGCATAAATCCATGGAGGAGACGGCAGTTACGCATGTCGCCGCCATGCAGTCGGGCATTGCGTTGGCCGTGTTGCAGCATGGCGGTTTAGCGGAGTGGCAGGCCGTGATGGCGCAATGGCCTGAAAAGGACAGGCGTTATATTGCGGTCACCTCCTCATCGCAGCCCTTATCCGAGCAGGACATGGGGCATCATCCTCAGTCTGGCTCAAATCCAGGCGATCAACCAAAGCCCGGAAAGGGGCTTGAGCTCTCTCCCGAGTCCGATGAGTTTGCGCCGGCCAGTATGCTCAGGCAGGTTCAGGGGCCGCAGGGCGAGTGGTATCAGGTTCGCTACGATACCAGCCGGTTGCGTAGCGAGTTTCGTCCTCCCGCCAGGCCGCGGGAGATCCTCAATGTACCTATGCCTTTGTTTTTGATCGGCGGTTTTTGCGGATTGCTTTTCAGTTGGCTGTTGGCCTGGAACCTGGCCCGACCGCTTGATCAACTGCGTGCGGGGTTTGGCCGCGTGGCTCAAGGCGATCTCACCGTGCGCCTGTTGCCGTTGATGCGCAAGCGTCATGATGAAATCAGCGAAGTCGCGCGTGACTTTGACTCGATGGTCGAGCGGCTGGATATACTCGTCAGTACCAGAGAGCAGTTATTGCATGATGTGTCGCATGAACTGCGATCGCCTCTGGCGCGATTACAGTTGGCGATAGGGCTGGCTCATCAGAACACCGATAATACGGAAAGTTCGCTGTTGCGGATAGAACGTGAAGCGGCCCGCATGGACAAGATGATTGGCGAACTGCTGGCGTTATCGCGTACCCAGAACGCCGGCATGGACGAAGAGTATTTCGATTTACTGGGGCTGGTGAAAGCCGTGGTCAACGATGCGCGTTATGAAGCGCAGATCCCCGGGGTTGATATCCTGTTTGAGGCGGATGAAAATCTGGATCACACGGTGAAAGGGAATGCGGAACTGATGCGCAGGGCGATCGATAATATCGTCCGTAATGCGCTGCGTTTTTCTTCCCGGGCGCAGAAGGTTAATGTTTCGCTGAAGGGCGACGAAAGCGAATGGACGATACGTGTCGCCGATCAGGGGCCGGGCGTGGATAAAAGTAAGCTATCCAGTATCTTTGATCCCTTTGTCCGCATCGAATCACCGGTTTCTGGTAAAGGATACGGTCTGGGATTGGCCATCGCCCGTAAAGTCGTATTGGCCCACGGCGGACGCATTGAAGCGGAAAATGGCGCGCAGGGCGGATTGACTATCTGCCTGTGCATTCCCCGTTGGCAGTAAAATAACGCCGAACGCCATCCCGTAAAAATAAAAACGGCGCCAATCAGGGCGCCGTTTTCAAATCATCAATGACGATGTGATTTATTTCTTGATACGGATAACCGGCGTTTCACCAACGACAACGGTGCCGCTCAGTTTAACCAGGTCTTTGATTTCATCCATATTGGAGATAACCACCGGCGTCAACGTAGACTTGGCTTTTTCTTCCAACAGCGGCAGGTCAAACTCAATGATGAGATCGCCTTTCTTCACACGCTGGCCTTCTTCAGCAATACGCTTGAAACCTTCGCCCTTCAGTTCGACGGTGTCGATACCAAAGTGAACGAACAATTCAATACCACTATCAGACTCGATAGAAAAAGCATGGTTGGTTTCAAAAATTTTGCCGATAGTGCCATCTACCGGAGCGACGATTTTGTTGCCCGTAGGTTTAATAGCGATACCGTCACCGACGATCTTCTCAGCAAACACGACATCAGGAACATCTTCAATATTGACGATTTCGCCAGACAGCGGCGCAATGATTTCGATGCTGCCGGTGTCTTTCTTATCATCAGAAACCAGAGATTTCAATTTATCAAACAAACCCATGATCTTCTCCTAAGCGTTAATATTGGGCCAGCGTCAGTATAGCGGACTCAGCAGAGCGTTTTTTCTTTAATAAAGCGGCTCACCAAGTTGCTCAACTCTTGTGCCGTTGGTTGGGCTAACGCCTGTTCCGCCAGCGCCTTCGCATCTTCGTAATTTGCATTACGGATAATTTTCTTGATGCGTGGGATAGAGATGGCACTCATACTGAATTCGTCCAGACCCATTCCCAATAACAGTAGTGTAGCACGTTCGTCACCAGCGAGCTCACCACACATTCCTGTCCACTTACCTTCGGCATGGGATGCGTCAATCACCTGTTTAATCAGGGTCAATACTGCTGGGGACATCGGGTTATAGAGATGAGAGATCAGCTCATTACCCCGATCAACTGCCAGAGTATACTGGGTTAAATCGTTTGTCCCAATACTAAAGAAGTCAACTTCCTTCGCTAAATGGTGAGCAATGGTCGCCGCCGCCGGCGTTTCAACCATTACACCCACTTCAATGGATTCGTCGAATGCTTTGCCTTCTTCCCGCAACTGGCCTTTCAGCATTTCCAGTTCCGCTTTCAGCGCCTGTACTTCTTCGACGGAGATGATCATCGGGAACATGATGCGCAGCTTGCCGAATACGGACGCCCGCAGGATTGCGCGCAGCTGGGCATGAAGAATTTCTTTACGATCCAGACAGATACGAATAGCGCGCCAGCCGAGGAATGGGTTCTCTTCTTTCGGCAGGTTCATGTACGGCAGGTCTTTGTCGCCGCCGATATCCATGGTGCGCACGATAACGGCCTGGGCGCCAACGGCTTCAGCAACGGCTTTATAAGCCTGGAACTGCTCTTCTTCGGTCGGCAGGGAGTCGCGATCCATAAACAGGAATTCGGTACGATACAGACCAACGCCTTCCGCGCCATTGCGTTCCGCGCCGGCGACATCGCGTACGGTGCCGATATTGGCGCACACTTCCACCTGATGACCGTCCAGCGTGATGGCCGGCAGATCCTTCAGTTTGGCAAGTTCATGCTTCTCTGTGTTGTATTGTTGCTGAACGGCCTTTAATTCGTCGATAACTTCAGCGGATGGATTCTGATAGATTTTGTTGTTGACCGCATCCAGAATCAGGAAGTCGCCGTTTTTAACTTGTTTGGTGGCATCCGTGGTGCCGACAATCGCCGGTAATTCCAGCGAGCGGGCCATGATGGAAGTGTGGGAAGTACGGCCGCCCAGGTCGGTAATGAAGCCCAGTACTTTATCCAGATTAAGCTGCGCGGTTTCCGACGGCGTCAGGTCGGCGGCGACCAGGATGACTTCGTCTTCGATATCGCCCAGATCGATAATCGTCATGCCAAGAATGTTTTTCAGCAGACGCTTGCCGATGTCGCGCATGTCCGCCGCACGTTCTTTCAGATATTCATCGTCAAGCTCTTCGAGCGCTTTTGCCTGATTCTCAATGACGGAATACGCGGCCGCGTCGGCAGAAGCATGCTCTTCTTTAATCAGGGCTATGATTTCCTGCTCGAACTCTTCATCTTCCAGCAACATGATGTGGCCTTCGAAGATGGCTTCTTTCTCTGCGCCAAGCGTTTTGCCCGCTTTGATCTTGATGGCTTCCAGCTGTTTAGCGGCCTTGGCCCTGCCAGTCAGAAAACGTTCAACTTCTTGCTCTACTTGATCCGCAGAGATTTTTTTCCGGTTGATGACTATTTCATCTTCTTTCAGCAAAAGTGCCTTACCAAAAGCGATACCCGGTGATACTAATATGCCTGAAATCATAACCCTACCTTACTCGATTCTGATGTTCACTAAAAAGCTTGTCTGTAAGGCTTGTCTATTACTCAAGCTCAGCCATTAGTTTAACCAGATGTTCTACAGCTTTCTGTTCGTCTTCACCTTCTGCGGCGATGGTAACCACAGTACCCTGAGTTAAGCCGAGTGTCTGTAACTTGAACAAACTTTTTGCGCTGGCGCTTTTACCGTTCGACGTTACGGTGATTTCTGAAGTAAAGCCTTTGGCTTCTTTGACAAACTGAGCAGCAGGACGAGTGTGCAGGCCGTTCGGTGCGGTAATAGTCACTTCTTGCTGGAACATTCTGTATTCCCCAACTTATGGATTAGATTGATGTTGTGGAACTAAAGTTTAGTGCATGCAGTAAACTTTAGCCTGTGTGGTTAGCACCTGATTATGTTACAGGGGCAGGCCGGGATGCGGCAAGGAAACGCAAAAGTATTTCCTGCATAAAATACCACCAAACATCACCTGGTTCCTGAATCTTTCTTTGAACCGGATAAGCAAAACGATGATACAACCATTGTTGCGTCAGTTAAATCGATTCAGCGAAGGGCGATTCCTTGGCGGTTATTAATTTCACGCATCGAAATAATTGTTCGGTTAAATACTAGACCTAAGCCAGAAAAGCAATCCACATATGATGGAAAGTTTGAACTACGCCACAAAAATGCATCTAAAAAAGCACCTGAATAGGTGCTTTTTTAACATTCGGTTTACTTATGCCCTGCGGCGGTCAGTAAACTTATTGCTGCAATTCTTGCTCGGTAAAGAGGTCTGCGAAGAGTGCGGTACTCAGGTAACGTTCACCGGAAGAGGGCAGGATAACCACGATGGTTTTATCTTCAAATTCTTTCTCTTTTAGCAGATTCAGCGCGGCGGCAACGGCGGCGCCTGAAGAGATCCCTGCCAAAATACCTTCTTCTTCCATCAAACGGCGAGCCGTGCTGATGGCGTCTTCGTTAGTGATTCTTTCTACGCGGTCAATCAGTTTCAGATCGAGGTTATCCGGAATGAAGCCGGCGCCGATCCCCTGAATCTTATGCGGACCCGGTTTGATCTCCTCACCCGCCAATGCCTGGGTGATCACCGGAGAATCCGCCGGCTCTACCGCCACGCTGGTGATGGCTTTGCCTTTGGTATTCTTGATATAACGGCTTACCCCGGTCAGCGTACCGCCCGTACCGACGCCGGCGATAAAGACGTCGACAGCGCCGTCGGTATCTTCCCAAATTTCCGGCCCGGTGGTTTTTTCATGAATTTCCGGGTTGGCGGGGTTGCTGAACTGCTGTAGCAGCAAGTAACGTTCAGGATCGCTGGCGACGATCTCCTCAGCCTTGGCGATGGCGCCTTTCATGCCTTTCGCGCCTTCAGTGAGAACCAGTTTGGCGCCCAGGGCCTTCAGCAGCTTGCGTCGTTCGATACTCATGGTTTCGGGCATGGTCAGCGTCAGCTTGTAACCACGGGCGGCGGCCACGTAGGCTAAAGCGATACCGGTATTGCCGCTGGTAGGCTCGACCAATTCGACACCTTTTTTCAGCACGCCGCGTTTTTCCGCATCCCAGATAAGATTGGAGCCGATACGGCATTTAACGCTGAAACTGGGATTACGCGATTCAACCTTAGCCAGAATGCGTCCGTTGCCGATACGGTTCAGGCGAACCAGCGGCGTATGGCCGATTGTAAAAGAATTGTCTTCGTAGATCTTGCTCATAGCCCGTCCTTATAACTGTATGAAATTTTTGCGAACATAGAGAGAATACTCGTTCGCACCCGTCAGTGAAGTAAAGAATTGCTATATCGTTATGTTCTTAGGAAATATGTTTTCATTACAAGGTGAAACATTCATCAATGTGCGCCGGCTCTCACGGTTGTTTTGGCCGCACGGCGGAAAGATCGCGATAACGCTCGGCCCACAGCGCCGTCGCGCCGCAAACCGCCACGGGCATAATGACCAGATTCAGAAACGGAATCAGCGTAAACAGGCTGATCAGCGCGCCAAACTGCATATTGATCACTTTATGCCGGCGTAATGCCTGACGCATGATGGGAAAGCTGACTTTATGATTATCGAAAGGGTAATCGCAATATTGAATAGCCAGCATCCAGGCGCTGAACAGGAACCAAAGCACGGGCGCGAGAGTCTGTCCGACCCCCGGTATAAAATAGAGCAACAGCAGAACAACGGCGCGCGGCAGGTAATAAGCCAGCTTCTGGACTTCCCGCTTCATAATGCGGGGAACGTCTTTGGCGATGCCCAGTATGCCGCTGTCGGGCAATGACTGACCGGTCAGGCGCGCTTCCAGCTGTTCGGCCAGCAGACCGTTGAACGGGGCCGCGATGAAATTGGCGATGGTGCTGAACAGATAGCCGAAAACCAATAAAATGGATAGCACGGCGATCGGCCAGATCAGATAGCTAAGCCACTGGAGCCATGTCGGAATATGGCTCATAACCTGGGGGATCCAATCGCCAAGGCGCGTGAAGAGCCACCAGAACGCGCCGCCCATCAGCAGAATATTCACCAGTAAAGGCAGTATGACGAAACGGCGGATGCCGGGCAGCGAAATCAAACGCCAGCCTTCGAGAAAATAGTGGACGCCGCTGCGTGGTTTACTAACTGGTTTTAAATAAGGCATGAAGTCAGGATTCTCAGTTGTCTATGCATGGCTGCATCATATCGGGATGATTTTATACTGACCAGCCTGCATTTGGATGAAAAAACAGCAAAAAAATGCGTTGTATCTATCTTTATTGTCATAATGTACCGCGCAGACTTGCACTTGTGTACGCAGGCAAATAGAGTTAGTGATACATAAGTCTTTGCCGCGGTGGCAATGTATTGGAACAATTGGGATAGCAATGATGCAGGACTTGCGTCTGATATTAATCGTCGTTGGTGCGATCGCTATAATAGCGCTGTTACTGCACGGCTTGTGGACGAGTCGTAAAGAGCGTTCGTCCCTTTTTCGTGATCGCCCGGTTAAACGTTTGAAAAAAGAACGGGATGAAACCCCGCTTGAGGAGCTCGACGAGGGCGTCGGCGAGGTTCGCGTGAAGAGTGGACGCGCACAGAACGAGCCTTCCCTGGGCAGCTATGGTGCGGATGAGGAAACGCGCGCCGAAACCCCGTCGCCGTTTGGAAATGCGCCTGCTCAATCCGCGTCGTCATACGATCCGCTGTTAGACGAAGCCACTCCGGTTGATTCTCCGCGTTCTCAGATTCATAGCGATGGCCGTCCCAAAGTCGTTGAGCCTCAACTGGATATGCCGCCGCGAAAAGCGTTCACGCCGGCTGATGAGTCCGTGTCTGCGGATGACGTGCATGAGCGCGCGCAGCAAGATGCATCCACGGCCGCTCAATCGCCATCGCCTTCGACGCAACCCGAGCAGAATGAGCAACCGAAAGAAGCGGTTTTGGTTCTGCACGTCGCCGCGCATCAGGGCGGCGTTATCGGCGGCGAACTGCTGTTGCAAAGCGTATTGCAGTCGGGGTTCCAGTTCGGGGAAATGAATATCTTCCATCGTCACGTCAATCCTGCCGGCGCCGGGCCGGTGTTGTTCAGTCTGGCCAACATGGTGAAACCCGGTTCGTTTAATCCGGATGAAATGTCGGACTTTACCACCCCCGGCGTATCCATGTTTATGATGGTGCCTTCTTATGGCGATGCCGGTCAGAACTTCAAACTGATGCTGCAATCGGCGCAGCGTATAGCGGATGATGTCGGCGGCGTTGTGCTTGATGACGAGCGCCGAATGATGACGCCGCAGAAAGTCGAATCTTACAAAGCGCGAATTCGGGATGTCTTGAAAGCCAATTCCTGACGCGGAACGAATCGTTGTTTTGAAAGCCTCCTTTTACGGGGGCTTTTTTACTTCATGGGTTACCTGCCGAGGGTCGGTGACGGAAACGTATTGAAAAATAGGATTAATGGCTGTGAGTGAAGCAAAAGGATTAAAACAGGATCTGGGCATGATCCAAGGCGTCGGACTGCTTTCAACCTCGTTGCTGGGAACCGGCGTTTTTGCCGTACCGGCGCTGGTCGCTCAGATTGCCCAGCAGGATAGCTTGTGGGCCTGGCCGCTGTTGATTCTTTTGGTTTTCCCTATCGCGATTGGCTTTGCGGCGCTGGGACAGCACTTTCCCAACGCGGGCGGAACCGCCCATTTCGTCAGTCTGGCGTTTGGCCCTCGTCTGGCTCGGGTCAGCGGCTGGTTATTTCTTTCGGTTATCCCGCTTGGTTTACCTGCCGCGTTGCAGATTGCCGCCGGTTTCTGGCAGGCCGCGTTTGGCTGGGGGCCGCATGGGCTATTGCTGGTGCAATTGCTGACGCTTGGCGGGATAGGGTTGCTGGGGATGCGCAGCGCGGGGGCGAGCGGCAATATTCAGATCGTCATCGCCCTGCTGGTGGTCGGTTTGGTGGCCGCCATCTGGTGGCGGGGCGGGATCGCTCCCGCCCATATCGACTGGCCGGCGCTCGATGCGCTCTCCTGGCCGAATACCTTCAGTTCGCTGGCGGTGATGTTCTGGTGCTTTGTCGGTCTGGAAGCTTTCGCGCATATGGCGACCGAGTTCCGCTCGCCTGAACGTGATTTTCCCCGGGCGTTGCTGATAGGGATGTTGGTGGCCGGCGCGGTTTATTGGGGATGCACCGTCGCCGTGCTGCATTTTCATGCTTATGGGGAAGGCTGGAGCGCTACCTCGTCGCTGCCGCGCATTGTCGTACAGCTGTTCGGCGAGCAAGGGTTGTGGATTGCCTGTATCGTCGGGTATCTGGCCTGTTTCGCTTCAGTGAATATCTATACCCAGGGTTTTGCCCGCCTGGTATGGTCGCAGGCGCCGACGGGCAGCGCGCTGACCAAACTTTCCGCCGGGCAGGCGCCGGCCAATGCGCTGTTTGTGGTGGTGGCATGTTGCGTGGTGAGTTGCCTGCTGATTTATTGGCTGCAACTGCCGCTTGAACGGCTTATCGTTTATGCGAACGGGGTTTTTGTTTTGATCTATCTGCTGTGTATGCTGTCGGGATGGCGTCTGCTGAAAGGGCGGGCCAGAGTTATGGCGATGATCGGCAGCCTGCTTTGCTGCGCGCTGTTATTGATGATCGGTTGGAAATCGCTTTATGCGTTAATTATGCTGGCGTTGCTCTGGCTTTTTCTGCCGCATAAACAAACGCAACTGGCGCTGCATTGATGCAACGCCTCCGTCAGGCGGCGGAGGCGTCGGTGATATCGTTTATTCGCTATCTGGCTCGGTGGTCGTCGGCTTCTCCGCGTCGGAGAATTTCGCTTCCAGCTCGGTCAGACGCTGTTCCAACCGGGCGATTTTCTCACGGGTGCGCAGCAGTACCTGAGTCTGCACGTCAAACTCTTCGCGATTGACTAAGTCAAGCCGGCTAAACTGCGCCTGTAACACCTGGCGAATTTTCTTCTCTACATCGTCGCCCAATTCCCGGATGCCTTTCGGCATGGACTCATGCACCTGACGGGCGATCTGTTCAATCTTTTTCGGGTCAATCATGGCGCTTTCCTGATTATGTGATTTCGGATGATTATAGCGTTTAGTGTAATGCTAGTTAGAGGAGGGATAAACTAAAACTCACATTTATCCTGTTCATCTTTCAAGTTTTCGTCTGAAATCGATGGGCGGCGCCCGGCGATTATTCCCTGGCGTCGCATCACATTTCTTGTGGCTAATCAATTGCCCTGTTACTTCATTGGCGTTATAGTAAATCCGCTTATTCTCAGGGCGGGGTGTAATTCCCCACCGGCGGTAAACCAGCCGTATATTGTTATATACGCGTTGGAAGCCCGCGAGCGCTCACTGTTTGGTTTCCCGACGAAGAGTTCGGTTTACCTGTGTGAGGTCAGCAGATCCGGTGTAATTCCGGAGCCGACGGTTAGAGTCCGGACGGGAGAGAGTAACGGTACCTGTCGGGTAATGATATGATTATAGCGTTTACCCACTCGCGTTATTTTTTAGCCCTTGCAATGCAGTCTGTTGCGACGGTGACTCCTTAGTCTCGCCCTGATTCTGGTAATCCATAATAACATTGAGGTTTTTTACCATGAATCAGACATTACTTTCTGAATTTGGCACTCCGCTTGAACGTGTGGAACATGCGCTTGACGCTCTGCGTCAAGGTCGTGGCGTACTGGTGCTGGACGATGAAGATCGTGAAAACGAAGGTGACATGATTTTTGCGGCTGAAAATATGACCGTAGAACAAATGGCGCTGACCATCCGCCACGGCAGCGGCATTGTTTGCCTGTGCCTGACGGAAGAGCGTCGTCAGCAACTGGAATTACCGATGATGGTGGCGCATAACTCCAGTCACTATCAGACCGCGTTCACCGTCACTATCGAAGCGGCCGAAGGCGTCACTACCGGCGTCTCCGCGGCTGACCGTATCACCACCATCCGTGCGGCAATCGCCGATGGCGCCAAACCGAGCGATTTGAATCACCCCGGGCATGTTTTCCCGCTGCGCGCTCAGCCGGGCGGCGTGTTAACTCGCGGCGGACATACCGAAGCGTCGGTAGACTTGGCGACGTTGGCAGGGTTGAAACCGGCGGGCGTACTGTGCGAACTGAGCAACGATGACGGTTCCATGGCGCGGGCGCCGGAAGTGATCGCTTTTGCCAAGCAGCATAATATGCCGGTATTAACCATTGAAGATATCGTGACGTACCGTCAGGCGGCGGAACGTAAAGCGAGCTGATTTTCCCGCAAGCCAATCGCTAATCAAGGGCCGACGATCTCGGCCCTTTATCATATCTCTCAGCGCTGATCAGTTTACCAACTGTAGTTCACCGTTAATGTCGTGGTTCTGCCAATGCCATAGAAACAAGAGGTGGTGGAGGCGCATGAGGCGACATAGTCTTTATCAAACAGGTTGTTGACGTTGACCTGGATTGACGCGCCTTTTAGCTGGGGTGCCGCTTTGCCTAAGTCATAGCCCAGCATGGCGTCATACAGGTTGACCGACGGCACCTTGAAGCTGTTTTTCGTATCGCCATATGAACTGCCGACGTAGCGGGCGCCGACGCCGGCGCTCAGCCCGGCTAACCGACCGCTCTGGAATTCATAGTTACCCCACAGGGAGGCGAGGTGGGCGGGAACGCGTGCGAGTTTTTTCCCTTCCGTCCCCGCAACTTCGGTACGTTTGGTTTTGGCGTCGGTATAGGAATAAGTGGCGATGACGCTCAGTTCGTCCGTCAGCTTGGAACGTAACTCGGTTTCCACGCCGCGTGAACCGACCTTACCGATTTGTTTATAATCGACCAGGCTGTTTTCCCGCGTCAGCAGGTTGGTTTGCTGTAAGTCATACAGCGCCACCGACATCATGGTCTCGCTGTCGCGAGGCTGGTATTTTACCCCGACTTCGTACTGGCGGCCGGTGGTGGGGTCAAAGGACCTGCTGCTGTTGGTATTACGTTGCAGCACCGGTTCGAATGAGGTGCTGGCGCTGATGTAAGGCGAAATCCCATTGTCGAAGGCATATAGCAGCCCCGCGCGTCCCGTCAGTTTATGGTCATTCTGCTGATCCTGGCTACTCGTCAGGTGGTTGTAAGTTCTGACTTCGGCCCAATCCTGCCGGCCGGACAACAGCAGGTTCCAGTTATTCCATTCCATCTGATCCTGGAGATAAACGCCAATCTGATCAAGCATCTGACGCTGATTGGTCAGCGGATTGAAGGTGCTTTCATCGAAGCTCAGCCCGTACTGCGGGCTGGTCCAGTCGATAGGACTGGAGGTTCTGTTTCTGTTCAGCGTTTGCTTGTCTTTATTCCATTTATAATCAAGACCGGCCAATACGTTGTGTTCCAATCCGCCGGTGTTGAATTGCGCGCCAAGCTGGTTATCGACCGTCATTTCCTGGGTTTTGCGCCATTCTACCTGCGCAAACCGGTTTAATAGGGTCGTATTTTCTTGCACAAGATTGCCGAATACCAGGTAGCGGTAGCGTTGCTCGATATCCGAGTACCGTACGTTCTGACGTACGGTAAAGACATCATTAATGATGTGCTCGAACAGATAGCCGATGGATTTTTGTTCACGCCAGGATTCGTTGTAATTAGGATCGCTCACGTTGAAATCGCGCGGGATTTTGCCCTGCGCCGTATTAAATACCGTTCCGGAGGCCGGTAAAAAGTTTCTGTATCCGGCTTTAGGGTCGCGCTGGAAACTGGTCAGCAGGGTAAAGCTGGTATCGCTATTGGGCTGATAGGTGATGGATGGCGCAATGGCAAAACGCTGTTCTTTAACGTCTTTTACCTGGGAGTTTTTTGTGCGGCCAATGGCGTTCAGCCGGTAAAACAGCGTGCCTTCATCATTCAATTTCCCGCCTAAATCCAATGCGGCCTGCGCTAAATGGTCGTCGCCGGTTTTAAATTGAATTTTGCGGATATTTTCCGTGGTGGGGCGCTTGCTGATCATATTGATCAAACCGCCGGGGCTGACCTGGCCGTACAAAACGGAGGCCGGGCCACGGACGACTTCCACGCGCTCCAGCAGCCACGGCTCAACCGAGCCATTCTGCGACGCCGCCGTATTGCCGTAACTTAATCCATCCAAAAAACGCGGCGCGTAGCTGAATCCACGGATGAACAACTCGTCATAGCGGTTTGAATTGCCCCGATACTCAGTGAAGACGCCGGGCGTATAGCGCAATGCCTGCGAAACGGAAGAGACGTCCTGTACATCCATTTGATCGCGGGTGACGACGGAAACGGATTGCGGCGTTTTGACCAGTTCCGTCGCCGTTTTCGTTCCAGAGGTGCTTTTCTTGGCGACAAAACCTTTCAGTGGCGCCGTCGGATTTTCATTCGCCTGAGCGGTAACGACCAGCGTCTCCGCCTTCCCCGGCTCCGCATAGTTGGTTGTGGTCGCCGCCGCGGCCAACGAGCATGGGAGCAGTGTGGCGGTGGTGGTCAATAACAGACGGGAGAAGCGCCCGTCCAGTCGTCGTGTTTTCTTACCCAGCCCTGTTTTTTTATGAGACATAATGTATTTAACTCTTTAAATAAATGTAAAAAATATGGTTTTAGGAATGCGTTTTATATTCCGCGGCTCAAACGGTAACATATTAATAAATGTAAATGCCAATGATTGCTATTTGTATTTATATGTTTGTGATAGCCTGATCAAAATTGATTTGCCAATCTTTAACGTCAACTTCATGTATGGCAGGGTGAATGTGAAACACTTGAAAATGAGCGGAGTCGTGGCTGTGATGATGTCATTGGGGGCCGCCAACGTTTATGCCGAAACGTGCAGACATGAGTCGCTGGACGCGTCCGATTCGGTTATTCGGGGGCAATTTAATTCACAGGGAAAAGATTGTTTTACACTGCCGTTGCAGGCGGGTTTTTATTTTAATGTGGTGCTTAAAGGGGGAAGCGCGCTCGTTCTGGCCGATGAGCAGCGCAAGCATATTCGCACTTTGTTTGCCGATATGCCGATAACATCGGAGAACAAGGGGGTATTTGATATTCATCAGGATAAAAAATATACCTTTGTTATTCGCGGCAATCCCTCGGATCAATATCAAATTCAGTTGATACCACATACCGCCGTTCCCCTGAAGGTTGAGCTGCAAAATGAAATTATCAGCCCAACGATAACCCGGTTAAAAACGTCTATCGATAGCGGTGGAAAGAGTACGGAATTTTGGCGGGAGCGGACGTTATCCGGCGCGCCGATGGTCGAGCCTTACGATGAGCAGAACCGTATTGTGACTTTTCTTTGGCGCGGCGCGCGACAGAATGCGTATATTCTGGGCGCGCCTTCCGGCGATCACGATCCGTTATTTCATTTGCCGGGCAGCGATGTCTGGTTTCGCAGCTATATCGTCCCCGCCGATACCCTGATGTCATATAAAATCGCGCCGGATGTACCTGAAATAACCTCGTCGGCGCGGGAGCAGCGCAGAGCGATTTTGATTACCGCCCAGGCGGATCCGCTTAATCCTCAGGCCAGCCCTTATCCATCCGAGGATAAATATAATCATCATTCATTGTTGAATTTAGCGGGCGATAAAGTCTGCCGCGCCCGATTGTCTGATGGCCAGAAACTGCACGGCGTGGTTAATTCTTTTACCTTTTATAGCCCAACGTTGAAAAACAATCGTGAAATTGCGATTTACGAACCGACGTTGAGTCACGGCGATAACCAGGCTCGAAATGTGGTGTTTCTGTTTGATGGAAAGACGTATATGAAGAAATATCATATACATAAGGTGCTGGATAAGCTGATAGCGGATAAAGAAATCCCTCCTGTCACCTTGGTTTTTGTTGATGTTATCGATGCGGAAACCAGAGAGAAAGAGCTTCCCCCTAACCCCGATTTTGCGGATTTTATGGCCAAAGAATTAATACCCTGGTTGGCGCAGAAAGGGATTAATACGACGGCGGATAAAACCATTGTTTCCGGCTCCAGCTATGGCGGGCTTGCCTCGGCCTGGGTGGCTTATCAATATCCGGCGATATTTGGCAACGTGCTGAGCATGTCGGGTTCGTACTGGTGGGCGCCGAAAGACGAAGAGGGTGAATGGCTAATCAGACAGTTTGCCGCATCCGATAAGAAGGCGATTCGTTTTTATCTTGAGGCGGGTCGTTTTGAAAACAGAGGCGATAACGGCGGCATATTAATGAACAATCGCCATTTTTATGACCTATTGAAAAGTAAAGGCTACGATGTCGAGCATGCCGAAAGATCCAGCGGGCATGACTATATCAGCTGGTGTGAGGCCATACCGCATGGCATAAAGGCGCTGTTGCGTTAGCAACCTAGCGGCGGCAAGTCTGAATCCCCGTCATCGGTGAGCGGTGACGGGGATCGTCGGCTGATTACCTGAGAGATAAAGCCATTTCCATCGTCTATTGCTTTCTTGCCAGCAGCGTGGCGAAGCGTAGTTTTATTCGGTTGCCGTTCTCGTCGGTTTTATGTAATTCGCCGATGTCTTCGTTATATTTGACGATTTCCCATTCGGCATAATAGTTCTTCAGTTCCCCCGCTTTAAACGTGAAGGAAAACGGAATGGGACAGGGATAGTCATCGGTCGACATGGCGGCGACGATCAGGTTATATCCGCCCTGTGCCGTATGTTCCTGCATATTGCGAACAATGTGTGGAATGCGCTCGCGCTCCAGAAACATGAACACCACGGTCGAGAGAATAAAATCGTACTGTTCCCCGATTTCCGCCAGGTTGATATTGTAAACGCGGGCCTGAATGTTCTTCAGCGCTTCGCTTTTGATAATGTCATTCAACGCGTCAATGCTGTGCTGGTTTTTGTCGTAGGCGGTGACGTCAAAGCCGCGCAGATTCAAATACAGGGCGTTGCGTCCGCCGCCGCAGCCTAAATCCAGCGTTTTGCCGGGCTGGATGTAGCGCATGGCGTCAATTACATCGGAATGCGTGCGGGAAAGCTCATATTTTTTTCGATAGAAATCTTCCGGCGTGCAGAAAAAGCTTAACTGACATTCGAGATCGTCAGAAAAGGAAACGATGCGGTGCCAGACCTGCGGCGCAATAAACGATGGTTGATGTTGTGCGCAGAAATGATGTGTTTCCTGCGTATCGCCATTTTCATTTAACAGAGAAAAGGTCATTTCTCCTTGCAGAATGGCCAGTCTGGCCCAGGTTCCCTCCTGCGTGTTGTGTTTTTCCCGAAAAGCGGCCGGCAGCGTATGGCTGTTCCAGCGCGGCATTTTTTTATAGCAAATGAGATCTTGCATGGTTACCTCGGTGGATAGGTTTATTACCGTATTCTATAAAGCCGCACACAGGTTGACTATAAAAATGTATTTTGAATGCATCTTTGTTGGCGGCGAGATATGGAATCGCTTTCGCTGCGGTAACAGTGGGGATGTTCCCAGTCAGGTTGGTTGGGGATTAAGATAAAAATACCCCGGCGAAATGTCGGGGTATTCCGTGACCTTAACTACATTTTGCGCATTGCGAGGACTGGATTATCTGGTAGAAATCGTTGCCTTTATCATCAACCAGAATAAAGGCCGGGAAGTCTTCCACTTCAATCTTCCAGATGGCTTCCATACCCAGTTCCGGGTATTCCACGCAGGTCAGGCTCTTGATGCTGTTCTGCGCCAGAATGGCCGCCGGGCCGCCGATGCTGCCGAGATAGAAACCGCCGTGTTTGTGACAGGCATCGGTCACCTGCTGGCTGCGGTTGCCTTTCGCCAGCATGATCATGCTGCCGCCGTTGGCTTGCAGCAGATCCACGTAGGAGTCCATGCGTCCGGCCGTTGTCGGGCCTAATGAGCCGGAAGCGTAACCGGCGGGGGTTTTCGCCGGGCCGGCGTAATAGATTGGGTGATCCTTAACGTATTGCGGCAGGCCTTCGCCGTTATCCAGACGCTCTTTCAGTTTGGCATGGGCGATATCGCGACCGACGATGATGGTGCCGGTCAGGGAAAGGCGGGTGGAAACCGGGTATTGCGACAGCTCTTTCAGAATTTCCGGCATCGGGCGGTTAAGGTCGATTTTCACCGCATCGCCTTCACCCGCCTGACGCAGCTCTTCGGGGATATATTTACCCGGATTGTGTTCAAGCTGCTCCAGCCAAACCCCTTTGCGATTGATTTTCCCTTTGATATTGCGGTCAGCCGAACAGGAGACGCCCATCCCGACCGGGCAGGACGCGCCGTGACGCGGCAGACGGATAACGCGCACATCGTGGGCGAAATATTTACCGCCGAACTGCGCGCCCAGGCCGAAATCGCGCGCGGCTTGCAGCAGTTCCTGCTCCAGCGCGAGATCGCGGAATGCCTGACCGTGTTCATTACCTTCGGTGGGCAGTTCATCGTAATATTTGGTCGACGCCAGCTTGACGGTCTTCAGCGTGGTTTCGGCGGAGGTGCCGCCGACGACAAAGGCGATATGGTATGGCGGACAGGCGGCCGTACCCAGCGAGCGCATTTTATCCAGCAAAAAGGATTTCAACTTTTCGGGGTTCAGCAGCGCCTTGGTTTCCTGATACAGATAGGTTTTGTTGGCGGAACCGCCGCCTTTGCTGACGAACAGGAATTTATACTCTTCGCCCTCGGTGCTGTAGAGATCGATCTGCGCCGGCAGATTGGTGCCGGTGTTGACCTCTTTGTACATATCCAGCGCGGCATTCTGCGAGTAGCGCAGGTTATCTTCGGTGAATGTGTTGTAAACGCCATGGGACAACGCTTCGGCGTCATTAATGCCGGTCCAGACCCGTTGGCCTTTCTTGCCGACGATAATCGCCGTGCCGGTATCCTGACAGGTCGGCAGAATGCCTTTGGCGGCGATTTCAGAGTTGCGCAGAAATTGCAGCGCGACGTATTTGTCGTTCTCGCTGGCTTCGGGGTCGTGAAGGATGCTGGCGACCTGCTGCTGATGAGAAGGGCGAAGAAAGAAAGAGGCGTCATGGAAGGCTTGCTGGGCGAGAAGGGTAAGCGCTTCCGGTTCGATTTTCAGAATATCCTGTCCTTCAAATTGCGTAACAGAAACAAAGTCGCTGCTGAGAAGGCGATATTCGGTGTCATCCTTACTAAGTGGAAAAGGATCTTGGTAATAAAAGGGTTTAGTCGACATTTTTTTCTCACTTGCGTTCGCATTATTAGTGGGTTTATATCCTGCATGATGCTAATAACCTTCGCATAAGGCTTGACTGGCTGCATACGCATCGGGCACAAATGCAAAAGCAATAATCCCTATAATAGTATGGTTTTACGCCGGCTAGAACCACTTCGCTGCATCACATAATTGGCAAGAAAATCGGGAAAATACTTTTTATTTATAACCTCATGGAGAAAGTAAAATCATTGTAATGAAATAGCTTTAATTAGCAGGGTTATATTAATTAAGTAATTTATTTAAATTACTTAATTAAGGTGGCGGGGTTGGGAAAAATAAGATGTTAATGTACGCGGTTAATTTTTTAAAGCTATTGCCTAAGCGCAAAATAATATAAGCGAAACGCAGCGCAATCGCCATTTGAAGCGTTGCGCTTTATTGTTTACGGGCGCGATTTTGTCGGTGAAATAGCGGTCATTTCCTGCTGAGCGAGCAGGTTATCAATCATCCATAAGCCGGCCGGCCCGGGCGGATGGGGTTTAGACCAGGCGATATCCACTTCAATCTGCTGCGGCCAGCCGGCGACGGGCAGCTCAACTAAAAGCTGGTGACCGAATTGTGAAACCAGCCAGCGCGGCAGGATGCTCCAGCCGAAACCCTGCTCCGCCATCTCCAGCAGCATCAGGTAGGAGGGCGCCGACCAGACGGCGCCTTCAGCCTGCAATTTATCGCCGCGTTTATAGGTGTTGAGATAAAGTTGGCGCGCGGTGGCAAGCTGGCTGCGGGTGACGTTTTTTTCCGCCGCCAGCGGGTGGGCGGCCGCAACGAATACCGCCATTTCTGTTTTTATCTGCGATCGGGAAACCGCGATGTCCGGCGGATAAGCGGGTTGCGCCTGCACCAGCCCGACATGCGCGCGCTGGGATTGCAGTAAATCAATCACATCGTCATCTTCGGCAATCAGGCATTCAAACTCAATATCGGGAAAGCGCTGCGCGAACGCATTTTTCATGCGCTGGGATTTGAAATTATCGCCCTGCTGATTTGCGCGCCCGCTGGGGCCTGGATGCTGAATAAGCCGCTATTTGATATCGGGGCGCTGGCGATGTTGTTATCCAGCGTGGCGATGATCTGGAACATGATTTATAACGCGATATTTGACGGGCTTTGGCCCGCCGGCCGGGTGAAACGGCGTCTGCCGCTGCGGATAGCCCATACGCTGGGATTTGAGGGCGGATTTATTTTTATCGGCCTGCCGCTGGCGGCGTGGATGCTGAATATTACGCTGTGGCAGGCGCTGGCGGTCGAGATCGGTTTTTTCCTGTTCTTCCTGCCTTATACCCTGGCATACAACTGGTGCTACGATATCCTGCGCGGGCGCATTATTCGCCGCCGTGCGATGAACGCCTGCCGCATGTCGGCGCATTCTCGCCTGCGCTGACGCTCGCGCGGCAGATATATGGCCGTAAGCCGCGGCGTCAGCGTTGCTGCCGCCACGTCGCTTTAACCTCCTGATACGCCGGCAGTGACGGAGCGCGCCACAAATACCAGGATGCAATGGTGCGATAAGGTCGACAGGCGTGGCTCAATTCACGCAAGGTATGACGAGTCGGCGCTGCCTGTAGATCGTAAACATAGCGTAGCCCTTGTTTAATCCCCAGATCGTCCAGCGGCATAATGTCCGTTCGTTCAAGCGAGTAAATCAGAAACATTTCCACCGTCCAGCGGCCGATGCCTTTTAGCGCGCAAAGCTGTTCGATAAGGGTTTCGTCATCCATTGTCAGCGCCTGTTCCAGGGTAGGTACCGTTCCGCTGAGCGCGCCCTGCGCGATGGCATGCAGCGTTTCGACCTTACGGGCGGAAAAGCCGCACTGTCTGAGCGTCTCGGCGGAACATGCCGCGATTTGCTCCGCGCTGGGAAAGACCTGGCCGGCTTCGTCGTGTAAGCGCAGCAGTTTAGCCACCATGGCGTCGCCCGCCCGGGTGGTCAGTTGCTGGTGCGCCACCGCGCGTATCAAGGCTTCGTAGGGTTCCCTGTGCGGCGCCGTTTGATGCCGACAGTCGCCGATGTGCGATATCAGCCGGACCCAGCGCGTATTGATCGCACCAAGGTGGGCCTTGGCCTGCTGGTGAAAATCCTGAAGACGATGGGATGTCATAAACGCGTTTACCTGCCAGATGATAATATTAAGCGCCAGGACGCCGAGTACAGGCGAGAGTATAGTCCGATCGCCATACCCTATGCAGCAGGCGCGAAATTAAAAAGCAAGAGTCGGGCGTGTTCGACCGCCGTATACCGTTTATGGTTTGGCGTAAGACTTACGCAATCCGTCACGCGGGAGATAAAGCATGAAATTTGTCGATAAGCCCCATCAGAATGACGATTACCGCTGGTTGGCGGTACAGACGCGCGATAAGGCGGCGGACGGCAGCTTTATTTATGCGGTAAAAACGACGGGCGTATATTGTTCGCCCTCTTGCGCGTCACGTCAGCCCAGGCGAGAAAATGTGGTGTTCTTCGCATCGGCGCAGGAAGCTCAGGCCGCCGGTTTTCGTCCCTGCAAGCGTTGCCGGCAGGGGATGATATCGCGAGAAGATCAGCATGCGAAACAGATAGCCCAGGCCTGTCGGATTCTCGAGCAGGCCGCCAAAGCGCCGCAATTGCAGGCGTTGGCGAAAAGCGTGGGATTAAGCCCTTTTCATTTCCACCGGTTGTTTAAAACCCTCACCGGCGTCACGCCGAAACAATATGCCAGGGCGCAACGGCAGCAACAGTTGCGTAAACAACTGATGAAAAACGGCCCGATTACCGAGGTGATACTGGATGCCGGCTATGGTTCGAACGGCCGCTTTTATGCAGAGTCGGATGCGCAGTTGGGCATGACGCCGAAAAGCTTTCAACATAAAGGACGGGGCATGACGATCTATTTCGCCGTCGGCGCCTGTTCACTGGGAGATATTCTGGTGGCGGAAAGCGAACGGGGGATTTGCGCCATCCTGTTAGGCGAAGATCCTCAGCAACTGGTCGAGGAGTTGCAGGAAATGTTCGCCAACGCGCGGCTGGTGGGCGGGGATGCGGCGTTTGAACAACGGGTGGCGCAGGTCGTCGGCTTTGTCGATGCGCCGGAAATCGGACTGGCGTTGCCGCTGGATATCCGGGGAACCGCCTTTCAGCAGCGGGTGTGGCAGGCGCTGCGCGATATTCCGGTCGGGGAAACCGCCAGCTATAGCGATATCGCCGCCAGGATCGGTTCTCCCGCCGCGGTGCGGGCGGTGGCGGGGGCATGCGCCGCGAACCGGCTGGCGGTGGCGATCCCCTGTCATCGGGTGGTACGCCACGACGGTTCGTTGTCAGGCTATCGCTGGGGCGTGGCGCGCAAAAGCGCGCTGTTAAGCAAAGAAGCCCTGGCAAAAGCCGCGGGGGAGCCGGCGCGTCATGAATCTTGATTTATTTGAACAGGAAGAACCGAGACGCTGGACGGAATCGCTGGCGCCCGGCGCGGTTATCCTGCGGGGATTTGTTTATCGGCAGGCCGCGGACCTGATGGCGGCGGTCAACGCGGTTGCCGCGTGCGCGCCGTTCCGCCATATGGTGACGCCGGGCGGCTATACCATGTCGGTCGCCATGACCAACTGCGGACCGCTTGGCTGGGTCACGGATGAAACGGGTTATCGCTATTCTCCGTTTGATCCGCTCAGCGGGCGACGGTGGCCGGCGATGCCGGAACTCTTTTCTCAACTGGCGAAAGATGCCGCCGGCGAAGCCGGTTTCAGCGCTTTCGACCCCGATGCCTGCCTGATTAACCGTTACGATGTCGGCGCCCGGCTGTCTCTGCATCAGGACAAAGATGAACATGATTATCGGCAGCCCATCGTCTCTTTCTCTCTGGGGTTAAGCGCGGTGTTTCTGTTTGGCGGCATGACGCGCGGCGATCGGGTACGGCGTTTGCCGCTGACGCACGGCGATGTGGTGGTGTGGGGCGGGGAATCGAGGCTGCGTTATCACGGCATTTCGCCGCTGAAAGGCGGGCCGGCGCCCGCAGGTCTGCCGGGGGAGTATCGTTTTAACCTGACGTTTCGCAAAGCCGGGTAGCGGCAAATCGCCGGGGAGTCGGTATGGCGCGCCCATGCCTGGGGAGCGCCATACCGGTCCGCGATTTAACGCCGGTTACTTTTTGCTGAAGTGGATATAGTCGAGCGCATTTTCCGCCGCGATACGGCCTGAATTCAGCGCAAAGCCGAAAGTTCCGCCGCCCAGCAGCAAATCATAGGTGTCGCCGTACATGCCCGCGGCGTCGTTGCCCGTGACGTATAATCCGGGGATCGCGGAGCCGGTTTTATCGATGGCCTGCATTTTTTCATCGATTTTAACCCCGCCCAGCGTACCCAATGCGGCCGGCTGCATTCTGACCGCATAGAACGGGCCGGTTTTTACCGGGCGCAGGTAATCCATGTTTTTGTTAAACACTTCATCCCGTTTCTGGGCGGCGAACGCATTGTTCTGTTCGATGGTCGCTTTCAGTACGTCGGCATCCACGCCCATGGCTTTCGCCAGCCCGTCGATGGTTTTCGACTGGAAGACAAAACCACGGTTTTTCTGGCTCTCTTTATTAAACTCGTTATCGAACTTGGTTAATTTGGTATTGGCGATGACCCATTCGCCAATGGGAACATCAATGCCGTCCTCGACGTAATGCTTGCGGGACTGTTCGTCGAAAATGGAATACATGATGCCGCCGGCCTTCGATAACGCATTCCCTGAGTGCGGCCAGATAATAACGTTGGACTCGTCGGTGAAGCGACGTCCGTGCTGGTCGACCCACAGATAAGGCTGGCGGGCGGCGGCCAACAGATGCGAGTTCGGCGCGTAGTCGGGCAGGCCGGGGCGATAGGCCTGCAATACGCCCAGGCCGTCCGGTTTGGCGCCGGCTTTCCAGGCCATATTAATCCCGTCGCCGTCTTTACCGACGTTGCCGACCATGATGGTGTCCGGGAAGGCGGCGTATTTTTGCAGCATCTCTTTGTTGTTGGCATAGCCGCCGGTGGCGATGATCACCGCTTTGGCCTCGATCTGGAACTGATGGCCCTCGCTGTCTTCGGCGGTTACGCCAGTCACTTTGCCGTCTTTAACGATCAGATCCTTACCCGCGACCTTGACCAGGGTGGTGACATCCATGTTTTTGAACTGCTCATGGAATGTCTTGATTAAATGACGTCCGTGGCCGGGGCCGTCGATAACGTGCCAGGTCAACATGCCGCCGGGGCCGCCGGGGCCGATATATTCAAACTTGATGCCTTTGGATTTTACCCACTCGATGGTATCCGCCGAGCGGTTGACGAATGCCCGCACCACAAACGGATTCGCCAGCCAGTGGCTGTACTCCATAATGGTTTTGAAGGCCATATCCGGGGTGACGATAATGCCCTGACGTTTTTGCATGGCGCTGTTGGCGGCGAAAATACCTTCGGCGAAGTTACCGGTGCCGCCGACGATGGGCTGTTTTTCCAGCAAGACGATTTTGGCGCCTTTCTCCGCCGCGGCCATGGTCGCCGCGGTACCCGCCGCCCCCGCGCCGATGATGACTACATCCGCGCTTTGGGGGATGGCCGGTTTTGCGTTTTCCGCATGCGCGGCAGACAACCCCGTTATTGATATGCATAGGGCCGCAAGCAGATTTTTTCTGAATCTTTGCATGGTGTTTTCCTTAGAGTCATTAAAACTCCGTGGTAATGGAATGATTCGTTATTTGCCGATTTTTGCTTGTGAATAGGCCTCTTCGGCGGCCTCAAGCACTGCGCCGCTGGTAATGCTGGCGCCGGATACGCCGTCAACGTCGATGCTCTGTTTTTCCGTCATCGCTTTGGCCAGTTCTTTTGCCGCTTCGCCGCCGACTTCCGGCGTTTCATCCGGCGCGTCAATGGTGGATTTGGTTATTTTCCCTTTATCGTCAACGTCAATGGTCACGGTGACATCGCCGCCGAGCCCTGGTTTTGCCGCGGAATAAGTTCCGGCTTTAAAATTGCCTGTATCTTGTGCGAAAGCGCTGCCGATGGTTAAAAAAAGGCAAAGAGAGAGCGCACCTGGTGATGTTTTCATATCAACGGTTCCATTAGGTTAGGTTTTATATAAAAGTCATTGGTTATTTACTGCAAAAAAATAATAATTTTTTCTCTGTTATCTCCCATGAATAAAGTGATGTCCGTCATCTTCGTTGAGATGCTTGAATACTAAGCAACAAATAGGTAATCCAATGCCGAGTAATAAAAACAGCAGGCTAAAGCTGTTTAAATTAAAGATAACTTCAAATTGGGACAGAAAGCGTAATGCCGGAAAGGTGAGCGCCATACTTACCATTACCGAGATAAGCTGCGTTATGGTCAGCACATTATTGCCGCTATTATAGGTGGAATTGCTCAGATTGCTGAATGCCAGGGTATTTTCCGCGGAGTGCAGCGTCGATATTAATATACCCAGGATGGTGGCGATAATGCCGATCTGCATCATCGATTTTTCCTGCACGGCGAAACTCATGGCAAGAATAAACAACGAGGTAAATCCAGTGGTCGCCATCAACAGTCGGCGATAGCCTATCTGTTTGATTATCGGCTCGAAAAGCACTTTTGACAGTAAGGCTCCGGTGGAAAACAGCAGCAGGATCATGCTGGTTTCCACCGGTTTGCAGTCCAACGTCGTTTGCAACATCAATGAAAGCACTACAGGCGTGGACGACAGCAGCACCCGGGTTAATATTCCGCCGAAGATACCGATGGAGAAGGTTTTTATTTCAAATAGCGCGGCCGGAAACAGGGTCTCTCTTTTGGTGATATCCCGTTTGAAATAAAGAAACGCCAAACCGATTGCGGACAAACAGAACAGGATGGCGACAGGCGTGGGAATAATATTTTTAGGCATGGCCGTAAGCGTGAATGCGGCCAGAAACAGCATTAACACCAGTAATACCAGCCCGTAAGGATCGGCCTGGCGTTCCACGCCGACCGCTTCGTCGGGAATATGTTTCTTCGCCAAAAAAAGACAAATCAAAGATAGCGGGATATTGGCCATAAAAATAACCCGCCATGAAAATAGATTAACCAGAAAACTGCCTAATACCGGGCCAATCATGGTGCCTAATAAACCGAGCAGGGTAATGCGGTTAAGAAATATCAGTTTCATGGCCTGCGGCGTAGTTCTTAATATCACGGTTCTGATAATAGGCAGCATCAGCGCGCCGCCGATCCCCTGAATGAAACGAAAGACGCTCAGGCTGATAATGGAGTTCGCCGTTACGCATAACAGCGACCCCAGCGTAAATATGCCGATAGCCAGCAGATAGGTTTTCTTTTCGCCTAAACGCTCAGACAGCCAGCCATTGACCGGTGTGAAAGCCACCACGGTGATGACGTAGGAAATCACGATCATTTCCATACGCAGCACCGGTTGATGCAGGGAGTCGGCGATGGCCGGAATGGCGATATACAGCATGGTGGTATCCAGGGATTGCATAAAAAAAGTGATGGATGCAAGCCAGAATAAGACCCATGACGTATTCATCGCCTTAGGCCACCGTCATTTGTCCGGCATAGAGCACGAACATGCGCAGCAGGAAAACGCCCAGCAGGCTTAACGCCGCCATCGCCGCGAGACTGCCTCTGCCTGGCTCCCGGTGTTTACGCATAAAGCCGGCGATTAACGGAACGGCGATCCCCAGCCCGATGATGCCGATCCAGAACACGCCGCCCCAGAAGCCGGTGAGCGCGGTGTGCGCCGCCACCGTTTTTTGTCCGCCGCCCAGAATAAGACCGGCAAAGAAAGCGAACAGCAGAAACACTTCGGCGTAGATAACCGGATTTTCTATTTTATGAATAAAGTGCATGGTGGCGGTATTGCCGGAGGCGCTGCGGCAGGTGGCGTTGACCAGCATCGCCACCGCAATGCCGGAGGTGGTGCCGGACGCCAGGAACAAGACCGGTAATACCGGGTTGTTTAACAGCGGGAACGATTTCAGCGCGGAGAGCAGGAAACCGGTATAGCAGCCGAGCAGCACGGCCAGCACCAGCAGCGTTTTTTCAATCAGCCCGGCTTTACCGGCAATCGCGCCGGTGACTTTTTGCGCCAGCGCGGTGAGCGCCGGACGACGGATTTTGCTTTCGATCAGGCGGAGTAAAGGAGTGCGGTAGAGGTTGATGATCCACAGGGCGATGACCACAAAATAGACCTGAAATAACATCACTCCGAGCGACATAATCGAGGTGGGATTGTAGAAAATCATCAGATGCCAGAACGTCAGCGGACGGGTGAGGTGAAAAATCAGAATCAGCAGACCGATAATCACGGCCAGCGGCGCGACGATGGCGGTCGATTTGATAATAGTATTGCTGCCGCTGTACTCGGCGGGTACATAGTATTTAATCAGAATGGACAGCGACACCATCCCGGCGGAGATCCCCACCAGCAACAGATAGATGGCGATGGGCCAATCCCATACCAGGGTGTCAAAATGAAAGGCGTTATGCATTGTCTACTTCTCCCCGTCTGCCTGGCACGCGATAAAGTTGCGGCTCGGTGCCGAGATAAACTTTTGACCGATAGGTCGCATTGCTCTTGATCATTTTCGAAATATCGCTTTCGGGGTCGTTCAGATCGCCGAACACCAGAGCTTTGGTCGGGCATATTTCGACGCAGGCGGGCTGTTTCCCCGCGGCCAGATTGGTTTCCCGGCAAAAGTTGCATTTATCCGCCGTTTTGCTGACCGGATTAATGAAACGGACATGATACGGACAAGCGGCGATGCAGTAGCGGCAACCGACGCAATGCTTGTCATTGACATCGACGATGCCGGTTAACGCGTCTTTAAACGAAGCGCCGGTCGGACAGACGGTGACGCAGGGCGGATTCTCGCAATGCTGGCAGGATTTGCGGAAATATTGTTTGAAGGCCCGGGTCTTGCCTTCGGCCGGGATATCGACCGTTTTCAGTATTTCCAGCCGGGTGACGCCATCCGGCACATGGTTGGTGGTTTTACAGGCGCCGATACAGGCATTGCAGCCAATACAGCGCTGCTCATTGTGCAGCAGGCCATATTTGACGCCTTTGGGTTTCGTTGTTTTTGCAGACTCTTCGGCAGTCTGCGCAAGCGCGAGGCTGGAATTCCCGGTAACAACAATAGCGCTTCCCAGGTAAGCGATAAAACGACGACGAGAGAATTCTTCCATAACATAACCTTCACATTGAAACTGCAGCCATTCTGAAAGCGGTACCGATATCAAAAATCGTCGTGATAGGCTTTTGGCTGATTCGTGTCATCCTGACGGTAAACGAGGCGGTCCTGCGCCATGCAACAAAAAACCTATTGGGGAAAGTGGTACCGATTTGGCATCAGAGGTAAATTTTTGACTTAAAATATTCCGGTTCCGATAGCTTACTTACTCGTAATCCATATTCTTTTTATTGTTTTTATTTGACCATAGGGCAAAGGGTATAATTGTGCTCTTAGTCACATTTATTTCTTTGTATATCTATATAAAACTCATCTCAATCTATTATAAATAGCGATTATTTAGATAAGTCGCCCGACTTTTCAATTCGATAGGGACTGAATTATCTGCAACATAATGCATCGATTTTTAGCGAATGATTTTTATTTGTATTGACGTTTGTTAATGCGATCAACAATAAGGTAATTTATTTGTGATCGGTAAGCGTTTATTTGACTAAATCGAGACCGCGGTCGAAAAATTATTTATCCGGTTAAAAAGCGTTGGCGCCTTTATGACGCCAACGCCGACAATAAATATTGCAAAGATGTTAATTCGCCATCAGGGTTTCAGATGTTTATCGAGAAAACGAATGGTGATTTGCATGATATCCGGCTGCAACCAATGCGGGCCGCCGTGTACCGCCCCCTTGACGATATAATAGCTGGAGGCGATGTTTTTCTCGGTCAGCGCCTGGTGTAGCCGCGCGGTTTGCCGTGGCGATACAATCTCATCATCCGCGCCGTGCATAATCAGGAACGGCGGCGTGGCGCTACTGATGTAGTTAATCGGATTGGCCGCCGCCGCCCTGTCCGGATTGCTGGTGATGGCGCCGCCCTCATCGAATACGGCGGTCCCGTTAACCCACATGGCTTCGGTCGCCGAGGCGGAGGCGTGCTTTTGGACAATGCTGTCCGCCAGTCCTTCGCCGACCAACGTAAGATCGGACAAGCCGTAGAAATCGATCACCGCCTGAACCTGGCTGCTTTGATCGAGGTTTTCGCCTTTATCAAACTGCGTGTCGCCGTTTGTCGTACCGGCAAACGCCGCCAGATAGCCGCCGGCGGAAGAGCCGAAAACGGCGACGCGCCCGCCGTCGATACCAAACTTCTCGGCATTGGCGCGCAGATAGCGAATCGCGGATTTCACATCTTCCAGCGGCGAAGGGAAAAGCACCACGGGGGCGACGCGGTATTCCATGCTGGCGACCACATAGCCGGCCTCGGCGATTTTGAGACGCTGTTGCAGGTAGTTGTCTTTGTTGGCATGAATAAAGCCGCCCCCGGTGATATATAACACCACGGGCAGCGGTTTTTTCGCCTCAGGTTGCAGGATATCCATTTTCAGCGCCACGTTGGGAAAGCCGCGGCTCGGAACCTGGGAAAACACCACATCGGAAATCAGTTTTACCGCCGGGACGGCGGCGGGATTAACGGTCAGCTCTTGCGTAGCGGCGGCGGCAGCCGCCGTATTGCTCAAGCAGGAGACGCCGACCATCAGCGCGGTCAGCAATATTTTTTTAGCGTTTGGGTGGATCATGATTTGGTCTAATCCTGTGGTTGGTCACGGCGGAAATGCCGGATAAGCGCAAAGGGGATGCAAAGCAAACCATATCGCCGGATAGTGGTTATCAACGATATGTAATTGATATGAAATTTATTTCATATTGCTAATTTAATCCGTTAGGCAGGAAAGTAAGTGTGCATTCCATCACATTTGTTTTTTTGTATATTCATATAATTGTTATATCAATATATTATAAATAATTCATAGCGCATGATTAGTATAAAAAGAGTTATCTATTATCAGGAACTCATCAGAGTCGGGAGTTTTACCAAAGCGGCGAAAACGCTGAATATATCGCAGGCATTTCTCTCTCAGGAGATAGCCAGGTTAGAGATTGAAACCCAGAGAAAACTGATAAACCGTACCACCCGGCAGTTTTCCCTTACGCCGTTCGGCCGGATTTTCGCCAAAAAAATTCGTCCGTTGATTAAAGAGCATTATGAGCTGGAGCAGTTCGTCAGCAGCTATGAGGAAAGCTCCGAGGGAACCTTGCTGGTGGGCGTCATTCCGATTTTCAACCGCCTGGACTACTACAACGTTTTTAGCCTGTTTCAGAAAAACTATCCCAACATAGAAATCTCGTTTATTGATGGGGTGAGCACCCACTTATTGGAAAAGGTGCGCAATACCGAGATTCATATTTCTTTCTCTACGCCCTTTGACGAGTATCTGAACGATCCGCTGTTCAATCATTCGGTTTTTCTGGTGGATGACATCGTGGTGGTCATGGCCGCATCGCATCCGTTAGCCAAATCGACAGCGTTAAACCTGACGCGGTTGGCGAATAATAAACTGATTGTGCCGCAGAAAGGGACCGGCGAGCATGCGATGGTCTCCGAGACGTTTAGCAAAATGGGCATCAATCCCTGCTATTTTCGCGAGTGCAGCAATATCGACATCATCATGGATCTGGTGATGAATCAGTCCGGCGTGGTATTTCTTTGTGCGTCCGTCGCCAGGAGCCTGGAGGGCTATGACATCGCCATCGTTCCGCTGGAAGAACAACTGAAAAGAACCTTTGCGGTAAGTTACCTGAAACGCAGCATCAACATACCGATGGTGCGTCTATTCGTGGATTTTCTGGAAAAACACGACGATCCCTTTAAATTGTCAAACGATTAACTTCATGTATTAACTCATTTTTATTATGAATAAGCGGGTAGTGACCGCTATTTTTTCGCGTCCGTTTTCATTAGCCCGGCATCGTCCGCCATTGATAATCCCGATGACGTAAGTGTGAAGTGACTCAATTTATCTCCCTTCATATACTTGTATGGTAGTTTGCGTAGAAGGCGTTAGCGATCATCAGTAGAGAAGGATAAGTAAAGTGAAAATTGTCAGCGCGGAAGTGTTTGTTACCTGCCCCGGGCGTAACTTCGTCACCCTGAAAATCACCACGGACAGCGGCGTGACCGGCATCGGCGATGCCACGCTCAATGGCCGTGAATTATCGGTTGCGTCTTATCTCAGGGATCATCTTTGTCCGCAGTTGGTTGGGCGTGACGCGCAACGCATTGAAGATATCTGGCAGTTTTTTTATAAGGGCGCCTATTGGCGTCGCGGCCCGGTCACGATGTCGGCGATTTCCGCGGTGGATATGGCGCTGTGGGATATCAAAGGCAAAGTCGCCAACCTGCCGCTGTATCAGCTATTGGGCGGCGCATCGCGCACCGGGGTGATGGTTTATTGCCATACCACCGGCCATACCATTGATGAAGTATTGGATGATTACGCCAGACACCGCGATCGCGGGTTTAAGGCCATTCGCGTGCAGTGCGGCGTCCCCGGCATGAAAACCACCTATGGGATGGCGAAAGGCAAAGGGCAGGCTTATGAGCCGGCGACCAAAGGCGACTGGCCCGAAGAGCAATTGTGGTCGACGGAAAAGTATCTTGATTTCACGCCGAAACTGTTTGCGGCGGTGCGTGACAAATTCGGCTTCGCGGAACATCTGCTGCATGACATGCATCACCGGCTGACGCCGATAGAAGCCGCCCGCTTCGGCAAGCGCATTGAAGATTACCGCCTGTTCTGGATGGAAGATCCCACCCCGGCGGAAAACCAGGCGTGTTTCCGCCTGATTCGCCAGCATACGGTTACGCCGATCGCCGTCGGCGAAGTGTTTAACAGTATCTGGGATTGTAAGCAGCTCATCGAAGAGCAGTTGATCGACTATATCCGCACCACCATCACTCATGCCGGCGGCATTACCGGGATGCGGCGAATTGCTGATTTCGCGTCGTTATATCAGGTTCGAACCGGCTCTCACGGTCCGTCCGACCTGTCGCCCGTCTGTATGGCGGCGGCGCTGCATTTCGATCTCTGGGTGCCTAATTTCGGCGTACAGGAATACATGGGCTACACCGAACAAATGCTGGAGGTGTTCCCGCATAGCTGGACGTTCGACCAGGGATATATGCATCCGGGCGATAAGCCCGGTCTGGGGATCGAGTTTGATGAAAAGCTGGCGGCCAAATATCCCTATGAACCCGCCTATTTGCCGGTGGCGCGTCTGGAAGACGGCACGTTGTGGAATTGGTGAGATGGGAACGTTGACCTGGAGAATAGGCGATGAAAAGTGTGGTGATTGAACAACCCGGCACATTGGTGATACAGACGCGACCGGTTCCTCAACCCGAGGCGGGAGAAGTGCGGGTAAAAATCAGGTACGCCAGCATCTGTGGTTCCGATGTGCATATCTGGCACGGACAGAACCCGTTCGCTAAATATCCTCGCGTTATCGGCCACGAGTTTTTCGGCGTGATTGATGATGTCGGCGCGGGCGTCGATCGCGCGCGCATCGGCGAACGCGTGGTGGTCGACCCGGTGGTCAATTGCGGTCATTGTTACCCCTGTTCAGTCGGCCGTCCGAATGTTTGCGCCGAACTCCAGGTCATTGGCGTACATCGTGACGGCGGATTCAGCGAATACGCCTGCGCGCCTGCCGATAATGCCTATCGTATTCCTGACGCCATCCCGGACAAACTGGCGAGCCTGGTCGAGCCCTTCACCATTGCCGCCAATATCTGCGCCTTTCTGCAACCGACGCCGCAGGACGTGGCGTTGATTTATGGCGCGGGGCCGATGGGATTGACCGCGCTTCAGGTACTGAAGAATGTGTATGGCGTCGGGCGCGTGGTGGTGGTCGATCGTCTGGCGGAACGATTGACGATGGCGAGCGACAGCGGCGCCGATCTGACGCTGAATAACAGCGAAACGCCTTTGGCGGCGCAGCTTAAAGGCAGTCCTCCGACGCTGATTATCGATGCCGCCTGCCACCCGTCGATTTTGCCGGAAGCCATTGCGCTGGCTTCGCCGGCGGCCCGTATCGGATTACTCGGTTTTTCCGGCGAGCCATGCGCCATCACGCAACAAAGCCTCACCAGCAAAGAACTCTCATTATTCACCTCGCGCCTGAACAGCCGCCGTTTTCCTACCGTGATTGATTGGCTGGCGCGGGGATTGCTCGCGCCGGAAAAACTGGTTAGCCACTACATGCCGCTCTCCCGGATAGCAGAGGCGATGACCATTTTTGACCAGGACCCGCGCGGCTGTTGCAAGGTGATTTTAAGTATTCATTAGAAAAAGCGAGATAACCAGCATGCCAAGAATCCATTTTGACGTCATGAAAGAAACGGTGAAAAAGGCATTTCTCAATGCCGGGTTAAGTGAGCATAAAGCGGAGGTTTGCGCGCAAATCCATACCGAATCCAGCTGCGATGGCGTCTATTCCCACGGTTTGAATCGCGTCGCCCGTTTTGTCGATTACGTTAAAAAAGGCTGGGTTGATATCCATGCCGAGCCATCGTTAGTTAAATCATTAGGCGTGATTGAGATTTATGACGGCAATCAAGGCGTCGGCGTCACTAATGCGCTGTTCGCCGTGGAGAAAGCGGCGCAATTGGCGCGCAATCAGGGCGTCGGCATCGTCGCGCTGCGCAACACCACCCACTGGATGCGGGGCGGCGCCTATGGATGGAAAACGGCGGAACAAGGATTGGCGGCGATTTGCTGGACCAATACCGAATCCTGTATGCCGGCATGGGGCGCAAAAAACACCCGTCTGGGCAACAATCCCTTTGTGATGGCGGTGCCGCGGGAAAAAGGACCGCTGGTGCTGGATATGGCCATGTCGCAATACTCATTCGGTAAATTGCAGGTGACGCGCCTGAAAGGCGCGCGTCTGCCTTTTCCCGGCGGCTACGACAACGAGGGCAACTTGACGGATGAACCCGGTCCGATTGAACAATCGATGCGTATTCTGCCGACCGGCTACTGGAAAGGCTCCGGCATGGCGGTGCTGCTGGATGCGATGGCCGCGCTGCTTTCCGGCGGTAACCCGACGAATGCCATCGATAAGGTGGGGAAAGGCAGTTGTACCGGCGCCAGCCAGATTTTTATCGTTTTCGATCCGGCTCAGCTTGGCGGCAGTGAATTCACTGAGCGTATGGCGGACAGCGTGGCCGACTACGTGAAAACATCAGACCCCGCGGAAGGACAAACGGACGTTTACTATCCAGGCGAAAACTCAGCCAACCACCGCCGCGAGAATCTGGCGCAGGGCATCCCGGTAGACGAGGGCGTGTGGGCTGAAGTGCTGGAACTGGCTAAATAGGTGATTGCATGATTATTGGCAACATTCTTCAACTGGAAAAAAGCCGCGCCGAACTGCCGGAGGCGATTTACCGGGTGCTGAGCCGGATCCGCAGTCTGGATTTCCGTCATCATCCCGACGGTGAAATGACGGAGCAAGCGGTGGTTTATAAGACATTCCACGCCGACACCGCGCCGTCGGCGAACCGTATTGCGGAAACGCACCGGCTGAATATCGACGTGCAGTTTGTTATTTCCGGCGCGGAATATCTGGAATATCAGCCGGTGTTGGCGCGAACCCCTGATGATGCGCATCCCGAACAGGACAATGATTTCTACCACGGCAAATCGGGCGATGAAAAAGCACTGCGCCTCGACAGCGGCGATTATGTCGTGCTGTTTCCCTGGGATATTCATACCCCGTTATGTCAGGGGGAGGAGAGACGGCAGGTGCGTAAAGTGGTGGCTAAGGTGCCGCTTAGCTTACTGAATTTGGCATGAGGGCCTGGCGATGAATCTTTCACAACGCAATCTTCGGCATGTGTCGCCGGCAACGATCATTCCCAAATACGATCGCGGCGTACTGAGAACCCGAATCGTGCATCTTGGCTTTGGCGCCTTTCACCGCGCGCATCAGGCGGTCTATGCCGATCGGCTGGCCGCCGACCACGGCAGCGACTGGGGATATTGCGAAGTTAACCTGATCGGCGGCGAGCGGCAAATCGCCGATCTGCAACAGCAGGATCTGCTCTATTCCGTGTGTGAAATGAACGGCGACGACTGGCGCGGCCGGATCGTCGGCGTGATCCGCCAGGCGCTGCACGGCGAAGCGGACGGCATTGCGAAGGTGCTGGCGGCGATGACGCAGCCGGAAATTGCGATTGTCTCGCTGACCGTCACGGAAAAAGGCTATTGCTACCTGCCGTCAACCGCCTCCATTGATGCCAACCATCCGCTGATTCAGCACGATCTGGCGCATCCCGGTCAGCCTCGTTCGGCGCCGGGCGCGATCGTCGAAGCGCTGCGCCTACGTCGGGAAAAAGGTCTGAAGCCGTTTTCCGTGATGTCGTGCGACAACATGCCGAACAATGGCCGCGTTACCCGCAATGTGGTGCTGGCGTTGGCTAACGCGCGGGATGAGGAACTGGCCGCATGGATTGCGGACAACGTCAGTTTTCCTTCCACGATGGTTGACCGCATCGTGCCGGCCGTCACGCCGGATGCTT
Source organism: Brenneria sp. L4-2C (assembly GCF_040240335.1). Taxonomy (NCBI): domain Bacteria; kingdom Pseudomonadati; phylum Pseudomonadota; class Gammaproteobacteria; order Enterobacterales; family Pectobacteriaceae; genus Brenneria; species Brenneria sp. L4-2C. The sequence goes on from NZ_JBEIAC010000016.1 coordinate 82,611, forward strand.
TGGCTAAAATCTCGCAGGCTATCGGCGGCATTCAGGATCGGGTGGGGATTGCCTGCGAGCCTTTCAGCCAGTGGGTGATTGAAGATAATTTCATCGCCGGTCGGCCCGCCTGGGAAAACGTCGGCGCCGAACTGGTGGCGGACGTGCTGCCTTATGAGGAAATGAAGCTGAGAATGTTGAATGGCAGCCACTCGTTCCTGGCCTATCTCGGCTATCTGGCGGGATATCAGTACATTGACGAGTGTATGCAGGATACGGACTACGTTCAGGCCGCGCGGCAACTGATGCTGGATGAACAGGCCGTCACGCTGCATGTGGAAAACGTCGATTTGGCCGCGTATGCCGAATCGCTGCTTACCCGCTATCGCAATACCGGGTTGAAACACCGTACCTGGCAGATTGCGATGGACGGCACGCTGAAGCTGCCGCAGCGGATGCTGGATTCCATTCGTGTTCACCTGGCGCAAGGCACGCCTTTCAACCTGCTGGCGCTGGGGGTGGCGGGGTGGATGCGGTATGTCGGCGGCGTCGATGACGGCGGAAAAAACATTGAAATCAGCGATCCGTTGCAAGACGCCCTGGCGCAGTTGGTTGCGCAAAGCGCGGACGGTCAGGATAGGGTCGAGGCGCTATTAAGTCTGCGTAACGTATTCGGTGACGATTTAGCGGACAACGCCTCTTTCGTTCAACAGGTTTCGGCGGCGTATGCGCTCTTGCAACGTTATGGAGCGAAAAAATCCGTCGGTCTGGTATTAGAGAAAATCAATAAAGGCTGAGTTAATCAAGATAGTGATAATCACGACGAATTATATGACGAGGCGTTGCGTAATATATCCATATTGTTTGTCATGGTAATTCGGTCGGCGTTTGATTAGATAATTTTATTTATGCTTAAAAATAAATTTAATCGTCACGTATTTTATTTATTAGAGAACCTCTCGGTGTGATTTTTATATAAGCCGAATAGTGGAAGATAAAATCAGATAGATGTGATCGCTGTTGCAAAAATATTATCGGTCATCAGGTTTATATCACCGCTTTCCGTCAATAATGAAAGTGAAAGCAGAGGGCGCTATGAAAAGATGTCTGTTTATAGCCCATTACTTTTTCTTTGGAGAATAAAATGTCAATCGATACATTAAAATTAATCAATGAGCGCTTTCATGCCTCTCCTCCGCGTATCTTTAAAAGAATCGTATTGGGAACGCTGCTTTCACTCTTTGTCATTTCCTCTCTGGAGGCAAAAACCTATGAATTTAATTTAAGTACGGCGCTGGCCCCTGATGATCCTATTTATGCCGGCTTCAGGGAGTTTAAGAAAAACGTGGAGGCGCGCACGGATAAACAGGTGCGGGTAAGGTTATTTCCCAGCGGACAATTGGGAGCGGACGGTGAATTGATTCAGCAGGCGCAGGTCGGCAGCAATGTCGGCGTGCTGACCGACGGCGGCCGCCTGGCGCAGTTTGTGCCTGAACTGGCGATACTCAACGCGCCATTTTTATTATCTTCTTATGAAGAGGCATCCAAGCTGGTCGCCACCCCGTTATTTAAATCGTGGGAGTCTCGGTTGCAGAGCAAGTCCGGCCTGATCAGTCTCTCATTCAACTGGTATCAAGGCTCCCGCATGATGATTACCAAACGGCCTTTCACCACGCCGGCGGATTTAAAAGGGGTCAGAGTCAGGGTGCCTGATGCGCCAATCGTTATTGAAACCATCCATTGCATGGGCGGTTCCCCCACGCCGATGGCCTGGTCGGAAGTTTATTCCGCCATCCAGACCGGCGTGGTCGATGCCGCGGAGGCGCATCCCACCGCGCTCTATGGTTCAAAGCTGCATGAGGTGGTGAAAAATATCACCAAAACCGAGCACTACCATTTAATGACGGCGATTGTCGTCGGCGATAAATGGTTCCAACAGCTGCCCGCCGAGTACCAGCAGATCCTGCGTGAAGAATCCGTCAAGGCCGGCGCCTTCGCTTCTCAGAAAATTATCGAGGAGAGCAATAATGTGTTGGAAAAAATGGTAAAAGGCGGCGCGACTTTGCACGCAATCGATCTTGAGCCTTTTGTCAAAGCCTGCGCCAACGTACCGAATAAACTCGGACTGGATCAAGCCAAAGCGGATCTGCAACAGGCCCTCAAGGCTGAATAATATCATGTGTATTTCCACGCTTTAGTCCCGCCCCGGCCGCGGGACGTTATTTAAGAGAACGCATATGAAAAAACTCATCAGAATAGAAGTCGCCATCGCAAGAATTATGTTTGTCGCTATGGTGATACTTATTTTGGTTGCAGCGATTGGTCGCTGTGTCGGTTATCCGCTGATTTGGTCAATTGAAATATCCATGGTGCTGTTTGCATGGATTAGCATGTTTTCTATTCATTATGCGCAGGCTAATCACCGTAATATGGGAATCGATTTTTTATCTAAACGTCTGCCGGAAAAATTACAAAACGTTTTTGATTACATCAATAAAATACTGATTATCGCCTTTTTGGGATTTGGCGCCGGCGCCGGTTATCTGTTCACCTGGGATACGCGCGCTCATGTATTGCCGGTTTCTGAAATAAGTCAGGTGTTTGTCAATGCCGCCGTCCCGACGGGCTGTCTGTTGCTGATGCTGACCTGTATTGAACAACTGATTGAGAAAGTCACTTCCACCAGAGCATTACCTGCGAGAGATCATTTATCATGATGTGGTTAACGGGCTTATTATTTTTGCTGTTTATGCTAATGGGCATGCCGGTCGGGTTTGTTATTGCCATATCGAGTCTGGCCTATTTCTTCACTTCCGATTTTTTGCCGCTGGGCATCGCTTTTCAAAAATTCGCCGCGCCCACCCAGTCTTTTCCGATGATCGCCGTCCCCTTATTTATTCTGGTGGGCAACCTGCTCACCCGCACCGGTATTACCGAGCGGCTACTGGATTTCGCCCGCTTGTTGACCGGATGGATGATTGGCGGGCTGGCGCAAATCAACGTTTTGCTGGCTATGTTGATGGGCGGCGTCGCAGGTTCGGCGGTGGCCGATGCCTCAATGCAGTCGCGCATGCTGGGATTCTCAATGATCGAGCGCGGCTATCCGCGCGCCTACACGGCGGTGGTTATTGCTTTTGCTTCCCTGATCACGGCGACGTTGCCCCCTAGCATTCTACTGATTCTCTTCGGTTTTGTGGGTAACGTGTCGATTGGTAAATTATTCATCGCAGGGATTATTCCCGGTTTAATGTTGACCGTCACCTTGATGATTACCAATTACATCATGGCCCGCCGCATGAAGATCCAGCCGGAAACCTTGTCGAAGCCGACATTCAAAGAGGTCGCGGCGAGTTTTCGCCGTGGTTTTTGGGCGTTGATGTTCCCGGTCATTCTGATTGTGGTGATCCGCTTAGGTTTGTTTACCACCTCGGAAGCGGGCGCTTTTATCGTGCTTTATGCGATTATCGTCGGTGGGCTGATTTATAAAGAGCTCACCTGGCAGGGTATCCTCGATACCCTGACGGAAACCCTGGGCGATCTCGGCATCGTCATGCTGCTGGTGATGGCCGCGTTTATTCTTGGACATATCAGCGTGCTGGATCAGTTGCCGCAATCAATGACCGAATTGATCACCGAGTTTACTGAAAGTCCGATGGGTATTATGCTGTTGATTTTTCTATTGGTTCTTGTTATCGGCATGGTGCTGGACGCCAGTCCGCTGGTCCTGTTGCTGACGCCGATATTATTGCCGATTGTGACGGAGATCGGCTATGACCCCATTCATTTCGGCATTCTGTTTATTACCCTGACGCTGCTGGGGGCCAATACGCCGCCGGTAGGCATCTGTATGTATACGGTCTGCGGGATCCTGAAGTGCGATACGGCGCACTTTATGCGATCTTCCGTGCCTTATTTGATCGCGTTTCTGATTTTCGTCGGCATCTTGTTTATTTTTCCGCAGACCGTGATGTTCTTGCCTAATCTGCTGATGCCGTAACCCCGATCGACGGCATAGGCCTCTGCGGTCGGGCTGACCGCAGAGCGTGTTGTCTGTCGTGGCGATGCCGGCGCGCATGGTATTATTGAGACGCATGGCGGCGTCCGACGCTAAAAATCAGGCGGGTAAAAGATGATAGATATCGCCCTGAGTAAGCAGGTATCATAATTCACAAATATCTCGGGTATAAAGCGGCTGAATGGATAACTCTTTTCAAATCAATAACAATGAACCCGTAAATCAACAGATTTATCGTGTGTTGCGTAAAGATATCGTGGAATGCACTATTCCGCCGGGCAAGCTGCTGTCGGAAAAAGAAATATCCACGCGTTTCGCGGTATCGCGCCAGCCGGTCAGAGAAGCGTTTATCAAGCTGGCCGAATCCGGGCTGGTGCAAATATTGCCGCAGCGCGGCACGTTCGTGATGAAAATTTCCGAACAGCGGGTGGCCGATGCCCGCTTTATTCGTCAGGCGCTGGAGTGTGCGATTGTTCGCCGCGCCGCCGGGATGGTCACCGATGAGCAGCTCCTGACGCTGGAACACAATTTACGCCGCCAGGAACTGGCCGCGCAGAATGAGCAGATGCGCGAGTTTCTCAGCCTTGACGACAGCTTTCATCAGTTTTTGACCCAGATAGCCAACTGCCCGCTCGCCTGGGAGACCATTGAGTCGATTAAGGCGACCATGGACAGGGTGCGTTTCCTTAGCCTCAGCCAGGTTTCCCCCCCGCAGAGTTTGATTCGGCAGCACTATCTTATCTTTGACGGGTTGAAAAAGCGCGATCCTGATGCGGCTGAAAAGGCGATCCGCGCTCATTTGCAGGAACTGATTTACTCGATTACGCCGATCGCCGAACAGAACAGCGATTGGTTTGAACAGGCCTGAGGGAACGGGTTTAGCGTGGGAGCAGAACAGGATTGGGGAACCATAGTATCGGGCGACGGAGCGGCGCCCGAAATAACAGAAATGATGCGTGGGTAAAACCGTCAATCAGGCACGGCTAAGGCACATCAGTTCCTGAGGGGCGAAATACTCTTTAACGCCCTTGAGTTCAACGCATTTTGAACGACGGATTTCATCACGTTTCAGGTTTTCAGCGTGAATGGCCGCAATGGTTCCGACCAGGCGCGAATCGCTTTGCATCACGCGGTAACCGGCATCGAGCGGATTTCTGTATCTGTCATACGCCTTATACATATTAACCTCCTTCGTTTGACGATAAAAAATCGTAACGATCCTACCGCCGGCGGAAAGCCATCACCAGCGGATTGCGGTTTTTATAGAAAGTCCGTATATAAACCAAGCCGTTATTAACCACTACGGCTAAAAAATGCGGCTTTGATCACGGATTTAGCCGATCAACAATATTGTGTTAACACCGTCCGGGCGTTCAAAACCTGTCGTGGCAGGGCAAAGAAATGCCAGATACGTAAACCGGTTAGCGTATCGGTTGCGCCAGCTTGATCAGCCACAGTTCGTTGTCGGACTCTGGTTTTTGCAACGGTACGATTTCCAGCGTGGTGCGGACGGCTTCGCCGTCGCGCGTCAGTTTACCGTCCGCGCCGACCTGATAATCATCCGCCTTGTCCTTGGCTTTCACCGGAGATTGCAGTACGGCACGCAGGCCGAAGTCGTTATCGTTGATCACGGCCAGCGTCTGTCTATCGACGATGGCCAGGCCTTCAACCTTTTCCTGCCGCCAGCCCAGCCTACGCAAATCCAGCAATTCCTGTTTTTGCGCCAGACGAATGCCGCGCTTTTCCAACTGCTCGCGATCGTCGAATTCAGGCGATTTGCCGTCGGCGTCGAACGCCGTCAGATCGGTGGCTTTGCTCAGGTCCACCAGATAGATGCGGTTCTGCATCTGCTTGTCTTTATCCGCGCCTTGTTCGACCAGCAAAATGCGTTGATTATCCAAAGCGACGATATCGCCGATTTTGGCGTCTTTGGCCTTTTTATAGCGCTCGATATCGATGGGGTAGCCCAGCATACGGCTGGCGCCGGTTGCCGGGTTAAAGACGACCAGTCGCGTGAATCGCGCCTGGTTCTTGCTCTTGCCCTCAATATCCAGCGTGCTTTGCAGCGCCATGATCAGGTCGCCGTTCGGCAGTCTGGCCAACCCCTCGAAGCCGCGATTGGGCTGACGCCATTTGATGATATTGGGCAGTCCGTCGGCGACGGCGTGTTCGTCGCCGATGGGCGTCGGGCCGAATTTTTGCAGGATTTTCCCCTGCGCATCGATATGGATCAGAAACGGGCCGTATTCATCGCACAGCCAGAAGCCGCCGTCGCCGTCCGGCGTGATGCCCTCGGTATCCAGACCGCGTTTACTGGTCGTCAGGGGAAGCAGCGCGTCATTGAGCGCCACCTCGTTGGTGGAGCCAATCAAACCGCCCGGCAACGGCAGGCCGTTGATCGGCCCCTGTTCGTCATGCAGAGGGCGGGGGTTGACGGCCTGCGCCGCTTTGGCGCTCACTTTGATATCCATAACCATCGGAGTGTAATCCGGGTTGGCGAAGATCTTGGCTTCCTTATCGCCCGCCATCGGCGCATCGGCGTTGGGGCCGCGATCGGTCAGGGTGGTAAACAGCAGGTCGTCGCCCTGTTTTCCCGCAAAATGCAGGCCGGAACCAATCCCGATCGGTAACCCGTTGGGAAAATGACCGGCGAATTTCCCCTGATAACCGACACGGTCTCCTTGCGGAAAGGTGACGACGTAGCGGGTGACTTTTTCACCATCGGCCAGGGCATTTAAAGGAATAAGTCCGGCTAGCAACAGCGGCAACACATTCTGTTTCATCGTATTCACTCTTGTGGGTGTCCGTCATCGGGCGGTATGGGCTGATTTGATTATGCAAATCACAGGAGCTTAAATAACGGATATGTCATTCGCGTGACGGTTTTACGCCGGCACGCAATCGGGATGGGTATCGATGAAATCCGCCGTTCGGGACGTGTTCAGGTTTTTTTAGGTAGCCGACGAAATTGCGACGCGATCTGTATGCAGTTGCACAGCACCAGAAACGCGGTCGTCAGAAAGACCCAGCGGAAACCCGCGATGGCTGAAACGCCGGAGCCAATCAGCGGGCCGGCCACATTACCCAGATACATAAACGACTGATTATAGCCAAAGATGCGGCCGGTGACCTGCTGGCTGCTGTATTTTACCAGCAGCGCCTGGACCGTGGGCATCAGCGCGCCGTCGGCAAAGCCCAGCATAAACCGCAGTATGCCAAGCTGGGTTGGCGTTTGTATGACCGACATCGCGCAGAATAGCAGTACGCTGAACGCCAGCGCGGCAATCAGGATACGGTGCGCGCCGATGCGATCGCCCAGACGGCCGAGCCGTGGCGCGGCCATCAGCGCCGATACGCCGGGGATGGCGGCAATGACCCCGCTGATAAACGCGATATTATTGCTATCGGGCGCAAGGTCGCGGATGAAGAGCGTCAGAATGGGGTTGATGGACGCGTTTGACAGTTGGATCATCATGGTGGTGATGAACAGGCTGACGATCAGCGTCGGGTAGGGCAGGGAAGTAAACACCGCTTTACCGCTCAATCGATTGGCCTTGCTGACTTTGATGACGTTTTCTTTAATCGCGAACAGCGTAATCAGAAAGCTGGTGAACAGCATGCCGGCGGTAATGAAAAAGACGATCCGCAGGCCAAGGTAGTCGGCCATAAATCCGCCGAACAGCGGGCCGAGGATCACCCCGGAAATTTGACCGGTGGATAAGGTTCCCAGCGCCCAGCCGCTCTTTTCCCGCGGCACCTGCGAGGCGATCAACGCCATCGCATTGGGGATAAAGCCCGACGTCAGCCCCATCAGGGAGCGCAAAATAAACAGTTGCCATACGTTGGCGGCCAGGCCTTGCAGCGCCATGATGATGGACATGCCCAGCGCCGCGCGCAGCAGCATCAGCTTACGCCCTTTGCGGTCGGCCAGACTCCCCCATAACGGCGCGACAATCGCTGAAACCAGAAAGGAAGAACTGAAAATGACGCCGGACCAGAGGCTTAATGATTCGTGCGAATGTACGCCAAGTTGTTCTATGTACAGCGGTAGAAAGGGCAATATCTGGCTCATGGCCATGCCGGTAAAAAAACAGCCCAGCCATGCAGCGAATAAATTGAGTTTCCAGGTTTCCATGGTGTGCGGGACGCGCCTTTGTAAGCCGGTTGCCAATGGTGAAATTAAGCGTCAGAACGTAATTTGCAGGTAGGGGGATCAACAAATAACGTACGGTTACTGGTATTTCATCTCTCGCGACGAGCATAACATAGAGTGCGATTTTGTTGTTCAATAGCCCGGTAACTATTCGCAACAAAAGTATGCGGCAAGCCAGCGCCGCAGTGGTGGTTACGACGACATGCGAGAACTATTTTTGTGATGCACATCACAAAAAACTTGCATGGGATGATGGCGAATCGTACAATTAATCACATCAGGATAACAATTCGACAACGTCATTCATCAAGGTGAGCACAATGCGCAAATTATTGAAAAAATTATTGAATGTCTACATCAATGCTTATAAAGATGTGCCGCCGGGCGCCATCCATTAATTTTCGTTAAACACCGTTTCTGCTCAAAGGCCGCGTATGCGGCCTTTTTGATCTATGCGACGTTACCATTAACAACCCCCACCCGGCCTCCCCCTTGCCCTGTCTCTTAGTCGCATATTTACCGATAACGGTATATGTAGGCTTATTTCGTGCGCGAAAAGAAAGGTATTTTTATGCCACGTCGTAGCACGCGCCCGACAAGGAGCGCTTGTTAGGGGGAGGAGTTGGCACCCTCCCCTGCGAAGGGGAGGGTTGGGGTGGGGTAAAAGCAGCGCGTCGACGGTGATTAAACCGCCCGGCCGCCCAGATACAGCTCGCGCATGCGCGGATCGTCCAGCAATTCGTCGGCCTTACCGGTCAGGGCGACCTTGCCCAGCGCCAGCACGTAAGCACGGTCTGAAATGTGCAGCGCTTCCATCGCGTTCTGCTCCACCATCAGGATCGTCACGTTTTCCTGCCGGCGGATAGCCTGGATCGCCGCGAACACGTCGGCCAGCATTTTCGGCGACAGCCCGGCGGAGGGTTCGTCCAGCAGCAGCGTCGACGGTTTCGGCATCAGGGCGCGGGTCAGCGCCAGTATCTGCCGTTCTCCGCCGGACAGCGCCGACGCCATGGCGCGCCATTTTTTGCGCAATAGCGGGTAGCGTTCGCACAGCTCTTCCATCCGTTGACGCCGCTGGCCGTCGGGCAGAAATTGTCCGCCGGTCTGTAAGTTTTCCCTGATGGTCAAATTGTTAAAGACGTTATCCGTTTGCGGCACAAATCCCAGCGAGCACTCGCGAACTTTGCGGTGAATCGGGATCTGACCGACGTCCCGCCCATCCAGCATGATTTGCCCGCTGCGCGGGCGCAGGTAACCCGCGATACATTTCAGCAAGGTGGATTTGCCGCAGCCGTTCGGGCCAAGCAGCGTGACGATTTCCGCATTATCAACCTGTAGGGAAATGCCTTGCAGAATATCGATGCCGGGCGTGTAGCCGGCGACCACATCATGCAGCGCGATCATTCGGCCTCCTGTAGTGCAAGCGGCGTGCTGCGGCCGAGATAGGCATCCAGCACCTGTTGGTTATTGGCCAGTTCATTGGGGTGACAGTTGGCGACGATTTTGCCCCTGTCCAATACGATGCAGCGCTGGCAGAGTTCGCGGATAAAGTGCATATCGTGTTCGATAATCATCAGCGACAGCCCGTTGCGTTGCAGACGCAGCAGCGTGTCGACAATGTCGCGCCGCAGATTGGGATGCACGCCCGCCATCGGTTCGTCCAGCATCAGGAGCCGCGGCTCGCCCATCAACGCGCAGGCAATGCCCAGCAGTTTCTTCTGCCCGCCGGACAGCGCGGCGGCCGGCAGGTCGCGCACCTGGGTCAGCAACAGTTCGTCAAGCAGCGCCTGGGCCTTCTGTTTATCCTCCCGTTCCGCCTGTCGGGCGGCGGGCAGAGACAGCAAACTGCTCCAGAAACCGTGATGCCGGGTGCCGGCCGCCATCACCACTTCCATCACGCTCATTTTTTCAGGCATGGCCGGCAACTGAAAGGTACGCGCCACGCCGGCTTTGATGATTTGGTGGGGCGGAAGCCGGTCGATGCGCTGCCCGTCCACCAGAATGATCCCGTCGTCGATGGGGGCGAAACCGGAGATCGCGTTAAGCAGCGTACTTTTACCTGAACCGTTAGGGCCCAGTAATCCGAGGATCTCCCCCTGACGCAGAGTAAAGGTAACGCCTTCCAGTACCCGATTGCCGCCGAAAGCCTTGCTGACGGCATCGACCTGCATCAGTGGTGTCATGTCGGTATTCTCCTTAGTCGTTCAGGCAACAGGCCGCCGGCGCGTCCCAGCAGGCAGGCCAGCAGAATGACCCCCACGGCGCCCAGCCGCAGCGCGCCGGTAATATCGGAACCGATATTGAAGATATCTTTGGCGAACGGAATAAAGGTATAGAGGCACTCCACCAGCAGCACGCCCAGCAATACGCCGGCCACGTTGCCGATGCCGCCGATCATCACCATGCTCCAGATCAGAAAGGTTTCCGAGGACAATAGGTAGTCGGGGCTGACGTAGCTGGTGTAATACGCCAGCATAATGCCGGCGACGTTGGCGATGGCGGCGCTGCACATCAGCGTGCGGCATTTCAGCCATTGCAGGTGATAACCCATGCAGGTCGCCAACTGCGGCTGTTCCCGCATCAGCCGCAGCGCGCGGCCGAAGCGGCTTTTGCCCAACTGCACGCAGAGCAGGGCGATGAGCGCCACCATCAGCAGGATCACGACGGCAAAGATCACGCTGTCCTGTTGTTGGGAGCCGGTCGTCCAGAGCGGAACGATATTGCCCAGCCCCTGGGCGCCGCCGGTCAGCGCATCTTCGTTGATGGCGATGGTGCGAATGATTTCGGCCACCGCCAGGGTGGCGATCCCCCAGTAGTCGGCGGCCAGTTGGCGGCCGAGCATCGCCATACCGGCGCCGATCAGCATCGATATCGCCATGCCGATAGCGGAGGCTTCGATAAAGGACAGCCCGAACTGGATGCCGATGCCGGCGGAGTAAGCGCCGATACCGACAAAGGCGATATGACCGAAGTTCAGCAGCCCGGCATAACCCGCCTGAATATTTAACGCCAGCGCGATCAGGGCGTAGATACCGGTGATGCTGATGAGATGGAGCAGGAAGTCAGACACGGCGCACCTCCCGGTTAAACAGGCCGTAAGGACGCAGCAGCAGCGCCAGCAACAGGATCAGGAACGAGGCGGCGTTAATGTAGGTCACGGGAATAAAGATCAGTTCGCCGCCGAATAGCCAGCCAAAATCGAGGTTGGTGACCAGCGTTTCGGTGGCGGCGATCAGCAACGCGCCGAGCACCGCGCCCATCGGGTTGCCCAATCCGCCCAGAATGGCGGCGGCCAGCACCGGCAACAGCAGATCGTTACCCTGATTGAAGTAAGCGCTGGCGTTCATCGCCAGCATGGAGCCGCCCAGTCCGGCCAGCGCGCCGGCGATGAAATTAACGGTGTGTACCAGCGCATCGGCATTCAGCCCGGACGCGGCCGCCAAATCGCGATTGCTGGCCAGCGCCCGAATCGAGCGCCCCAGCGAAGTGCGAAAGAGCAGGATGCTAAAGCCGAGCAGCAGCAAAAAGGTCACCGCGGCGGACCAGAGTTGATTACGGGAGATATGGCTGCCGGCCAGCGAGAGCATCGGGCTGAGCGGCAGGTTATAGCTTTGCGGCGACGATCCGACGACGCCGAGAATCAGCGCGATCAGGATCATCGACATCGCCAGCGAGCCGATCATGGCATTCGCCGGTCCGGCCTGCACCAGCCGACGGAAGATCCAATGATGCAATAAGGCCGCCATGATCCCGCACAGCGCGCTGGCCGCCAGGATGGCCGGCAGCAACGGGCAGCCGAGCTGGAGCAGGGCGAAGGTGATAAACGACCCCACCATAGCGTACTGGACGTGCGCCACGTTGGCGAAGCGCACCAGGCCATAGACCAGACTGAGGCCCACGGCGATCAGCGACAGCTCGGCCGTGCGGAGTAATGTATCAAGAATGAACTGAAACATAGTTTTTCCTGCAACGAAACGAATGGCTTATCAATCAGCCACGGCTCAGCGCAGCACCTGGGCGCCGTCGACCACTTTGACCTTTTTATAAGGCTGCGTTTGGCGCAGGTTGTCGGCATCCAGGTTCAGCGGGCCGGTGACGCCGTCGAAGTGCGGCGCGACGCTTTGCATCGCCGCTTGCAGCGCGGCCGGATCGGCCGAACCCGCTTTATTGATCGCCGCGGCGGCTAGCGTGATGCTGTCATAGGCATAGCTGCTGTAGGCGGACTGCGGGTCGTTGCCATAGCGTTTGTGGAACATATCGATATAGCCCTGGCCTTCGTCGCCGGTGCTGGCCACTTCCATGCCCATCCGTCCCTCGATGTACTGCGCCGGGGTATTGGCCGTACACATGGTCAGGTACATACCGTACCAGGGCGTTTGATTCAGCCCCATTTCATAAGATTCGCGGTTGAGCACCACGGCATCCTGACCGTAAGTGGTGTAGACATAGGCGTCCGGTTTGACGCGCGCCAGTTGTCCCAGCTCGCGGCGGTAGGAAGACTGGCCGCTGGTGTAGAGCATCTTGGCGGCGACTTTGCCGCCCAGCGCCTGAAAGTCTTTGCTGAACTGATCCAACATGCTCTGGCCGTAGGCGCCGTTAGGCGCGACGAAGGCGACCTTGCGGTAACCCATGTCGTAGACGTCCTGCGCGGAGAATTTGGTCGCCAGATCGGCCAGCCCGATCACACTGTAAGAGTATTTGCCGACTTTACGCATATCGGTGCTGGAAGAGTTGATATTGATGTGTACCAGCTGATTTTTCACCAGATATTGCCCGATGGGAATGGTGACGCTGGATGAAAACTCGCCGGCGACCAGCGGCACGCGGTTAACCTGGGTGAGTTTACGTACCGCATCCAGCGCGGTGACCGGGCTGCCGGCGGAGTCTTCAATCATGACCGCCAGCTTTTGACCGTTAACGCCGCCATGTTCATTGACCTGTTCCACCGCCAGGGCGATCCCCCGGCGCATGTCTTCGCCGATGGTGGCGTTGACGCCGGTCAGCGGCAGAATCGCCCCTATCGTGACATCGGCTTTCGCCGCCAGGGAAGTGCCTAAAAGCGCGCCGCCCAACAACGCCGAAGCGAAAAGAACATGACGAATACGTGAGGTCATACTAAATCTCCTGGTCAGAATTAATGCGGGCGGAGTGATGATTAAGCTGTTTTATCCCCGTCGGCATCGCTGCGTAATTGCCTGTGATCGGCAGGACGTAAAGTCTTGCGGTCCTTGCTCACCTGAAAGTGAATAACATAGTGAGTGATGAAGTGAATACACTTTGCCGAAACTATACAGCAATTGCCATGCCAGCCGGGAAAAAAAGCGGTACGCAGGCGCGGGCAGGGCGGGGGCGTCATTGGCTGACGTTGTAATATTTCTATAAATAACAAGGGATAATGTGGGTGGTAAGCGAGAGGCGTAGATAATGCGATCGTTTATACATAAAAGGAATATCTAATAAACAGATGGAATAAATTATCTGAAGGCAATACGAATTTGCTTTATTTGGGTGCAAGCAAGGTTAATTTAGTGCAATGCTTTTTTTATTCTAAATATAGAAGAAAATTGTCTGTTACATCCGTATGGCTCTGCGGATTTTATATTTGCGTTTAGCGCCGGCTATGTGTAGATCGAAGTGTATGCACATCACGATTGTGTTATGTTTTCCGGCATGTTATCAATTTAAATATACTCGTCATACTTCAAGCCTCATGTGTGTTGGCCGCTCTTCCGTATCGCCGAATTTATCGGGTATACGGTATTTTTCGGAAGCCTTTCCGATAGTTAATCGGTTAATGCCATGACAGCCATCAAGAGGAAATAACGTGCCGGTGAGTCAGAAAACAGCGCGCAGCGCGGATAGCGTGGAAAAAGTGTATGAAGTGGTGAAAACACTCGCGATAGATTATCACTTCAAACCCGGCGAACGTATTAACGAGGTTGAACTGGCCAGCCGGCTGGGCGTTTCTCGTACGCCGGTGCGCGAGGCGCTGAATCGTCTGGCTCAGGATGGCTTCATGAGCTTCGTACCCAATCGCGGTTTTTATTCCAGAGATATCACGCCCGACGGCGTGCGCGAGCTTTACGAGATGCGGGCGGTGATTGAACAGGCGGCGTTCCGCTTCGCCTGCCTGCGCGCCAGCGATGAAGACATCAATCAGACGGCGGAAATCTGGGAGCGGAGCTGCCGCGATTTGCCCGATCCGACCACCATCAAGGACTGGACCAAAGTCGCCGAAGACGACGAAGCCTTCCATATGTCGATCGCCCGTATCGCCCGTAATAAACGGCTGTATGACACGCTCGCCGGCCTGAATTCCCTGATCCGTTTTTTCCGCCGTATCGACCTGGAAACGCCCAGCCGGCGCAACAATGCCTATGACGAACACGTCGGCATTATTGAAGCATTGCGCCGGCGTGACGTGGAAACCGGGGTTCCCTTGATGGAAAAGCACGTTTCACTCAGTGCGGACCATGCGATTGCGGTGACGAAAGAAGGCCTGGCGCGTATTTATTTCGGCAAGTTGACGTGAAGCGAATAAGCGGTAAATACGGCAGGGAAATAACGCCATCGGCGGGAAAAAATGAACGCAAATAAAGGATGAACGGCGCATCGGCTTATTTTTTTATCGCGGGAATAATCCAGCTTTCATCAAGGCGACGACGGAACGCTGATTAACTTGAAAATCACGGTGGGTATATCGTCGGTCGCACATTTTAGGTTACAGCCCTGATTTTCAGGAAAAGGAATACGCAAATGAATATTAATCAGAAGGCGGCGTTAAGCCTCGATCATGTGTTGGTCACGGTCAATCACTATGAGCAGTCCTTTGAGAATTATCGTCGGATGGGGTTCTCCCCATCGCCCATCAGCTATCACCCGTGGGGAACCGTCACCAGTTTCATGATGTTCGAGGATAATTTTATTGAGCTCATCGGGGTCAATGACGCCAGTAAGTTCGGCAACAATGCGGTGAATGGCTTCTGTTTCGGCCGCCAGATGGGATCTTTTCTCGAACGCGGCGAAGACGGTATTTCCCTGATTGCGTTGCACAGTAAAGACGCCAGGGGCGATTACGCGCAGTTGATTAAGCGCTTTGAGCAGCACCAGGGCGTGATTGACTTCCGACGTGAAATCATCATGGATAACGGCCAGTTGGACGAAGTCGTGGTGTCTATCGGCTTGCTGATCGACCCCCGCTATCCGGAAGCGTCCGGCTTTATCTGCCAGCAGTTCCGGCCCGACCTGATTTGGGTGGATGCGTGGCGTCATCATCCGAATGGCGCGACCGGCATTGAGGCCGTGACCTACACGGCGCAGGACGGTGAAATGAACGTGCTGGAAGCACGCTGGCGCAATGCTTACGGCGAACGCGTCGCCTGGCTCGACGGCGTACTGACGGCGGATACCGGTTCCGGTCTGCTGCGGGCCATGACTCCGGCGCAGGCCGAGGAACATTTCGCGGGCGCGGCGCTGCCGGTTTCGGTTAATACCAAACCTCATGCCATCGCTCTGACGCTGGGTACGCGCAACGGCCGCGCGTTGCGCGATATTCTGACGACCAATCAGGTCAGCTATTCTGACGCCGCCGGACGCGTGCGCGTGGCGCCGGAAGCGGCGGGTAATATCATTCTTGAGTTTGTTGACGTCGAACGCTAAATATCTGGAGGCAATACCATGAGTCAGATTCACTTTATTGGGGCAGGGCAGATGGCGGAAGCCATTATTCGGGCGGCGCTGAACAACGGCAAACTGTCGCGCAACGCGATCACCCTGGATGATATCGATGCGGCGAGAATCGCCACGCTGGAAGAACGTTACCAACTGACGTCCCGCCTGCGCGGCGAGGATGCGCTGGCGGCGGCCGATTACATTGTGATAGGGGTGCGGCCGCAGGACGACATTGCGTCGGTCTCCGCCCGCATTCGCCGGCATGCGTCGCCACAGGCGACGGTGATTTCCATCATCGCCGGCGTGACCATCGCGACCTTGACCGAACAACTGGGCGATGCGCGGCCCATTGCCAGGGTGATCCCGAATACGCTGACCGACACCGGCTATGGCTACAGCGGCGCGGTGCTGAACGCCCATGTTGAGGAAGCGCCGCTGCGGGCGTTTCTGGAAAGCTTCGGCAAAGTAATGCTGGTGGAAGAGCGGCTGCTGGATATTTTCACCGGTTACGGCGTGGCCGGCCCGAATTACGTGTACTACTTTATCGAATCGTTGATTGACGCCGGCGTGCTGGCCGGTATGCCCCGCGCGCAGGCAACCCAGATCGCCTATGAAAACCTGGTGGGCGCGGTGGCGATGCTCAACATCAGCGGCAAACATCCGCGTCAGCTGCTGGATATCAACAACTCGCCGGCTGGGGTGGGCATGAACGGGCTGTATGCGTTAAACAACAGCGATTTCGCCGCCGGGCTACAGCGCAGCGTGCTGGCGGCGGTGAAACGCACCACCGAGCTGGCGGGCAACAAATAAACCTCGCTCTGATCATCACGCCGCGTGTTTGCGCGGCGTCGCCGCCGGGGCGAGATCACGCCAAGCGGTCCAGCGCTGCGCATCCTCAACACTCTCGCGGCAAAAGGTCCGGATGTGTTTGCAAATTGAGTTGAAAGTACAATACCACTGCTGATCCAATACGCCGGTCTTGAGTGGTCGCTATGAGCTGACGGTCTGAGTACGAGGTTTTGCCTGTTGCCGCGCATCCTCCGGGAATTTTGGCGGATTTGCGCGTTCCTTATTCAAAAACGCCGTTTCAATATGACGGATGGATCATGATGTCGGCGCCGATCAGAAACATCGTCAGCATTCCCTGTTTGCGGTGAATTTATGTGTAAAATGGCTGTCGGAAAAGTTGCGCGATAAAGGACGGCAGGCATGAAACCCAAATCGATTACGCTGTATGACGTGGCTGAATATGCCGGCGTCTCTTATCAGACCGTGTCGCGCGTGATTAATCAGGCGAGCCACGTTTCAGAGAAAACCCGGCTGAAAGTGGAAGCCGCCATGGCCGCGCTGAATTATGTGCCGAACCGCGTGGCGCAGCAACTGGCGGGCAAACTCAGCCATACCATCGGCCTTGCCACCACTAATCTGTCCCTGCATGCGCCCTCGCAAATCGTCGCCGCGATCAAATCCGAAGCCGGAAAAATGCAGTTCAACGTGGTGATTTCCATGATAGAACAGCCGGGGCTGGAGGCGAGCAGAGCGGCGATAAACAGCCTGCTCTCTCAGCGAGTGGATGGGTTGATCGTCAATATTCCGCTGGAGAATGACGATGCGCAGGTCATTATGCGCGCCTGCGGTAAGGTGCCGGTGCTGTTTCTGGACGTGTCCCCCTCTCTGGCGGCCAATACCGCGCTTTTCGATCCCCATGAAGGCGCGCGGCTGGGCGTTGAACATCTGGTGAATCTGGGGCATCGGCGCATTGCGCTGTTGACCGGGCCGCTGACTTCCGTCTCCGCGCGCTTACGTTTTGAAGGCTGGCGGCAGACGCTGACGCAGCGCCAGTTGCAACCGCTGGCGGTTTTGCAGGGCGACTGGAGCTCTCTCTCCGGCTATGAGCAAACGGCGCGCATGCTGGCGCAGGGCGCGCTCCCGACCGCGCTGCTGGTCGCCAACGATCAGATGGCGCTGGGGGCGCTGCGCGCGCTGTCTGAATCCGCGCTTGCGGTGCCTGGACAGGTTTCGGTAGTCGGCTATGACGATACGGAAGACAGCGCCTGTTTCATCCCGCCGCTGACCACCATCAAGCAGGATTTCAAAGCGCTGGGCAAGGCCAGCGTTCATCGCATGATTGAACTCATCCATACGCCGGACGCCGCCCCGTCGTCTCAGCTGTTGCCGATTACGCTGGTGGAACGCAAAACCACCGCCGCGCCGGAAGAAAGCGCCGCATCGCCGCAGGCGTTGGCCGATGCGCTGAGCGCGTTGGCGCGTCAGGTCGCCCGGCTGGAAAAGCGTTAATCCCACACAAGGCAGCGACCGACCGCAGCCCTCCGCCGGACGTTAACGCGCGTTCCGCCCGCCGATCCCCGCCTGATGCCGCGCGTTGAACCTTATCTCACTTGATTCGCCGGCAATTAATTTGTGAGGCCTGTCACCGAATGCCGTACGCAGGCTTTACATCCTGGACGTCAGCACGGATATTTTCCTTAAATTGTGAGCGAATCACAATCTGACAAAGGACTCCGATGATGACTCTTCAAGCAGGCACTCTCGCTTCGGTACTCGCACGGCGCGACTGGGAAAATCCCTCGGTTACCCAACTGAATCAACTTGACGCGCATCCCGCATTCGCCAGCTGGCGCGCGCCGGCGGATGCCAGGGATGATGCGCCATCGCCCAGCATGCGTAGTTTGAACGGCTTCTGGCGCTTCAGCTATTTCCATCGGCCGGAAGCGGTGCCGGAAAGCTGGCTGCATCAGGATGACCCGCGCGCCGATGAGATTACGGTTCCATCCAACTGGCAGATGCTGGGCTATGACGAGCCGATCTATACCAACGTGACCTATCCCATTCCGGTCAATCCGCCGTTCGTACCGGCTGAAAACCCTACTGGTTGTTACTCGCTCACATTTGATGTGGACGACGACTGGCTCGCCGGCGACCAGACGCGCATTATCTTCGACGGCGTGAACTCGGCGTTTCATCTCTGGTGTAACGGCTGCTGGGTCGGCTACGCGCAGGATAGCCGTTTGCCCTCGGAGTTCGACTTGACCGCGCTGCTGCACGCGGGGGAAAACCGGCTGGCGGTGATGGTGCTGCGCTGGAGCGACGGCAGCTATCTGGAAGATCAGGATATGTGGCGCATGAGCGGCATTTTCCGCGATGTCTCCTTGTTGCGTAAGCCGCAAACCCATCTCAGCGATCTGCGTATCGCGACCCATCTGAACGACGATTTCAGCCATGCCGAGCTGGAAGTGCTGGCGGTGGTCGGCGGCCCGCAGCGTGAGAGCGCGCAAATTACGGTGCAATTGTGGGATGGCGGGCGATTGGTCGGCGAGCGCCGGCAGCCTGTCGGCAGCGACATCATTGATGAACGCGGCATTTACCGCGACCGCGCCACGGTGCGCCTGCCGGTCAGCCGGCCTGCGCTGTGGAGCGCCGAGATCCCGCATCTCTATCGGGTGGTGGTGATTTTGCAGGACAAAAACGGCGCCTTCATTGAAGCGGAAGCCTGTGATACCGGTTTTCGTAAAGTCGAGATCGGCAACGGTCTGCTGAAACTGAACGGCAAGCCGCTGCTGATCCGCGGCACAAACCGGCACGAGCATCATCCGCAGCAGGGTCAGGTGATGGATCTTGCCACCATGCGCCAGGATATCCTCCTGATGAAGCAGCATAATTTTAACGCGGTACGCTGCTCCCACTATCCTAACCATCCCCTCTGGTATCGTCTGTGCGACCGTTACGGCCTGTATGTGGTGGACGAAGCCAATATTGAAACCCACGGCATGGAGCCGATGAACCGGCTGACCGACGATCCGCGCTGGTTGCCGGCCATGAGCGAACGCGTGACGCGCATGGTGCAGCGCGATCGTAACCATCCGTCGATCATTATCTGGTCGCTGGGCAACGAGTCCGGACACGGTTGCAACCATGATGCGCTCTATCACTGGATCAAGGCCAACGATCCTACGCGTCCGGTACAGTATGAAGGCGGCGGGGCCAATAGTCCGGCCACCGACATCGTGTGTCCGATGTACGCCCGCGTGGATCAGGATCAGCCGTTCCCGCAGGTGCCGAAGTGGTCGATCAAAAAATGGATCGGCATGCCGGACGAGCAGCGTCCGCTGATCCTGTGCGAATATGCGCACGCCATGGGCAATAGCCTGGGCGGTTTCCACAAATACTGGGCCGCGTTCCGTCAGTACCCGAGATTACAGGGGGGATTCGTATGGGATTGGGTGGATCAGTCGCTGACGCAATACGGTGAAAGCGGCGAGCCTCATCAGGCCTACGGCGGCGACTTCGGCGATAAGCCGAACGATCGCCAGTTCTGTATGGACGGTCTGGTTTTTGCCGACCGGACGCCGCATCCGTCGCTGTACGAAGCGCAGCACGCGCAGCAGTTTTTCCAGTTCGTCCTGCATCAGGAAAGTCCGTTGCGGCTGGAGGTGTGCAGCGAATACCTGTTCCGCCGCAGCGACAATGAACGCCTGATCTGGACGCTGGCGCAGGAGGGTGAAACGCTGGCAAGCGGCGAAGCGACGCTGGATATCGCGCCGCAGGGTCGTCAGTCGATCGTCCTTGACGCGTTGCCGGAAGCGACCACGCCCGGACAGGTGTGGCTGACGGTCAGGGTGGCGCAGATTAACGCCACGGACTGGAGCGACGCCGGCCACGTCTGCGCCTGGCAGCAGTGGCGTTTAGCGGATGTACCGGCCGTTGACCCGGCGCCGGTTAAGGGCGCCGCGCCGCAGTTGGCGGTGAGCGAACGGCATTATGATATCAGTCTTGGCGCGCAACGCTGGCGGTTCAGTCGTGAAAGCGGCCTGTTGACGCAGTGGTGGCAGGATGGGCGGCCGACGCTGCTGCATCCGCTGGCGGATCAGTTTACCCGCGCGCCGCTGGACAATGATATCGGCGTCAGCGAGGTCACGCGTATCGATCCCAATGCCTGGGCGGAACGCTGGAAAGCGGCCGGCTATTACGATCTGGAAGCCGATCTGGTGCAGTGCGAAGCCGAAGCGCTGACGCAATCCGTGGCGCTGTACACCGTTCATCGCTGGACGTATCAGGGCAAGACGGTGTTTATCAGCCGTAAAACCTACCGTATCGACAGCCTCGGCGAGCTGCATATCGACGTGGATGTGACGATCGCGTCGGGTTCGCCGGCTCCGGCGCGCATCGGCCTGACCTGCCAACTGGCGGAGGTGAACGACGATGTGACCTGGCTGGGACTCGGCCCGCATGAAAACTACCCGGATCGCAAACAGGGCGCATGCTACGACAAATGGCGGCGTCCGCTCGACGAACTCTATACCCCTTATGTCTTCCCGACGGAAAACGGCCTGCGCTGCGATACGCAGCGGCTGGAATATGGCGACAACCGCTGGCGGGGCCATTTCCATTTCAATATCAGTCGTTACAGCCAGCGACAGCTGCGCGAGGTTTCGCATCGCCATCTGTTAACGCCGGAAGCGGGTACCTGGGTGAATCTGGATGGTTTTCATATGGGGGTCGGCGGCGATGACTCCTGGAGTCCCAGCGTTGCGCCGGAGTATTTGTTGCAGAACAGCCATTATCGCTACGTCGTGCGCTGGCGGCGCGGCTAACCCGGTTCGGATGATCTTTCCCCTGCGGGCGAACCGACGCGTTCGCCTGACTGCTAGCCTAAGGATAACAGTATGTATTATTTAAAAAATACCAATTTCTGGATGTTCGGGCTGTTCTTTTTCTTCTACTTTTTCATCATGGGGGCCTATTTCCCGTTTTTTCCCATCTGGCTGCACGATATCAACCAAATCAG
Organism: Brenneria sp. L4-2C; assembly: GCF_040240335.1. Classification (NCBI taxonomy): domain Bacteria; kingdom Pseudomonadati; phylum Pseudomonadota; class Gammaproteobacteria; order Enterobacterales; family Pectobacteriaceae; genus Brenneria; species Brenneria sp. L4-2C. The sequence goes on from NZ_JBEIAC010000016.1 coordinate 104,235, forward strand.
TAAAAGCGACACCGGGATTATCTTTGCCAGCATCTCTTTCTTTTCACTGTTGTTTCAGCCGATTTTCGGTCTGCTGTCCGACAAGCTGGGCTTAAGGAAACATCTGCTGTGGATCATCACCGGCATGCTGGTGCTGTTCGCGCCGTTCTTTATTTATGTGTTCGGCCCGCTGCTAAAGACCAATATTCTGCTGGGATCGATAGTCGGCGGCATTTACCTCGGTTTTATCTATAACGGCGGCGCGCCGGCGATCGAGGCCTATATTGAAAAAGTCAGTCGCCGCAGCCAGTTTGAATTTGGTCGCGCCCGGCTGTTCGGCTGTATCGGCTGGGCCTTATGCGCCTCGATTGTCGGCATTATGTTTACCATCAACAACGAGTTTGTTTTCTGGCTGGGCTCAGGCTGTGCGGTGATCCTCGCGATCTTGCTGTTTATCGCCAAACCGCAGACGTCCTCTTCGGCGGAAGTGGCGGACTCGCTCGGCGCGAATCAGAGCGCATTCAGCTTACGTCTGGCGCTGGAACTGTTTAAAAATCCCAAGCTGTGGTTTCTGTCGCTCTACGTGGTGGGCGTCTCCTGTACCTATGACGTATTTGACCAGCAGTTCGCCAACTTTTTTACCTCGTTTTTCAGCTCCAGCGAGCAGGGTACGCGCGTATTCGGCTATGTCACGACGATGGGGGAACTGCTGAATGCCAGCATCATGTTCTTCGCGCCGCTGATCGTTAACCGCATTGGCGGTAAAAACGCGCTGCTGCTGGCGGGAATGATTATGTCCGTGCGTATTCTCGGCTCTTCTTTCGCCTCCACCTACGTGGAAGTGATCATTCTGAAAACCCTGCATATGTTTGAAGTGCCGTTTCTGATCGTCGGCTGCTTCAAATACATCACCACCCAGTTCGAGGTTCGTTTCTCCGCCACCATCTATCTGGTTTGTTTCTGCTTTTTCAAACAGCTGGCGATGATGTTTATGTCGGTGTTCGCCGGTCACATGTACGACGGCATCGGTTTCCACGGCACCTATCTGGTGCTGGGCCTGGTGGCGCTTGGCTTTACGCTGCTTTCCGCCTTCACGCTGAGCGGTATGGGACCGATTGCCGCCTGGCGCTCGTTTGGCAAAGCGAAAGAAAAAATCGCCTGAAACAGGTATGCCGATACGGAAAAACGCTCGCTGTTATCGACGACAGCGAGCGTTGAGTTGACGTTGCTCAAGCCCGCAGCTCGTCGTAACACACCATTACATGCTCTTTGAATGCCGGGCGCTGCGTCAGGCGTTCATAGTAGCTTCGGACGGCCGGCAACGCGCGGCGTTGAATCGCGATATCGTAATAACGGTAGAGCACATGGCCGAACTGGATATCCGCCAGGGTGAAATTCGGGCCGGCCAGATAGTCATGCGCCGCCAGCCTCTCTTCTGCGATGCTGAGTTTGACGGTGAAGGCCGCCAGCGCTGTTTCGATCGCCGCATCATCGCGTTCGTTTGCCGGCGTACGCACGACGCGCCAGAAAATCGGCGCGGTGAACATCAGCGCGATATTGAGCTTGGACCATTCAGCCCATTTGTCGACGTTGGCGCGCGCCGACAAATCCGTCGGCCAGAACGCCTCCGCGCCATAACGGTTGGCCAGATAGCGAAGGATGGCGCCGGTTTCCCAGAGCGGTTCGCCGTCATCCTCTTTCAACACCGGCACGGTGCCGTTCGGATTCATCGCCAGAAACGCCGGCGTATCGGTGCCGCCGTAGATATGGCCCGCATCATGGCGATGATAAGGCAAGCCCAGCTCGCCGATACACCACATCAGCGCCTGAACATTTGACGAGGAACGTCTTCCCCAAACCGTTAACATGCCGACCTCCGGTGAATGTGTGGTATTAACCCGATGATTGTACTCTAATGAACGCTATTCCATCAGGGTTAACGAGGAACCATGAATATGCGAATCATCGAAAAAAGTGATGCGCCAGACATTGACTGGCAGGCGCTGGCCGCGCTGTTACGTCGCGCCGGACTGGGCGACAGAGAGAGGATGAAATTAAAACAGGCTTATCAGAACAGCCAGTATTACTGGCTTGGCTATGAGGGCGGGCAAATGATCGCCACGGCGCGCGCCATCAGCGATTTTACCTATGCCAGCTACCTGGCGGATGTGGCGATAGCGCCCGAATATCAGGGCCGGGGGTATGGCAATTTATTGATGAACGAGATTATGGCGACGCTTTCCCCCTATGGAAAAACCTTTATCTATTCGGTGCCGGATAAAATCGGTTTCTACAACAAATATGGTTATCATGTTCTGGCGACCGGCATGGTTTATGCCAATCCGCAAGAAATGGAACGTCTCAGAAGCGTTGGCTATCTTGCGGATTAAGCTGGCAAACGAACTAAAAGTACCGTTATTAAACGAAATTTATTACGAAAGTACATATCGGGAACCGTTATTTTCTAGCCAGTTATGCATATTTTCATTAACGTGATAGTTGCCCTCATGATGCATAAACTTCAGTTTATTTTTCATATTTAATTCCACAACGCCTTGTCCGGTCCAGGAGTCGACGATCGCCCCTTTGGGGAAAGTATCGTTTGGGGGGAAAACTACATAGTTATGACTAAGTTTATGGTTGCTTACGATGCTGAAATCAGTCAAACCTAAACCATATCGTAAGTGCAGCCCGACTTCGAGAGCCTGCATATCACAATTGGAAAATCCATGTTCGCGGCATTTTTGCAGACAATCCGTGAGCTGTTCCGGCGACATTTCAATTGCGCCCCGCAGTTCATCGCTGACGGTGCGGTAGATATATTGTTGTTGCAACGCCGCCAGTTGTTTTAGCGTTTCTGTCGGGTAAGCCCGCTTGGCCGCCTGGGTATATTGCTCGGCTCTGCGCATTGTCATCAGAGAGTTGGCATCCAGTCTGTGGGCATTGTTTATTCGATCCATCGCCATTTGGTAGCCGGTGGTCGATAACCGGGTTCTGTTAGCTATTTGCTGCGTCAGTTCACTGATCTGCTCAGATAACCCCAAACATTGAGAACCGGAGGCCGTTGCTCGTATATTCGAAGATGAACTTGTGGCGGATGGGGAATTTCTATAGGAATACGCCCATGAGGCGTTTGCTGAATAGCCGGGTATCTTATCCATATTAAGCTTTTTCCATAATATACTTATCTGTTATGTATGCAGTAAGTAAGAGCCAAGTGGAGTAAGTTCCCTTCTTAAGGTTCCCGCAGCGGCGTTATTGAATAAATCATTTTAAGGTGCAGCAAAGTCCTTTCCTCATCTATCAGGCAATATGATCCTACCCACGAATGGTGGACACGCTGTTAAGCGAGTAAAATCGTTAACAAGGTGAACCATGACGCAAGCAAAATCTGTGAAGAAGACATCCCGTAATCAATATACCCCGGAGTTTCGCCAGCAGGCGCTGGCGCTGGCTG